>JANNUW010000281.1:0-22053 GCA_031414095.1 Hyphomicrobium sp.
GGCAAGGTCGCTCAACACGCCATCGAGTTGCATGGCAACCGTGCGCTTAGCGAGCGAGAGCGAGATCACGCTGACGTTCCCCGATGGCGCAAGCCGCAAGGTTCCACAGGGCACAACGGGACTAGAGGTCGCCAAAGGCATCTCGCCCTCGCTCGCCAAACGCACCGTCGCCATGCAGCTCGATGGTGTGCTGAGCGATCTTTCCGATCCGATCAGCCGAGACGCGAACATCAATTTCGTCGCGCGTACCGATGCGGCCGCACTGGAACTCATTCGTCACGACGCGGCGCACGTGATGGCCGAGGCCGTGCAGGCGCTGTGGCCCGGCACGCAGGTCACGATCGGCCCCGTGATCGAGAAGGGTTTCTTCTACGACTTCGCCAAGGCCGAACCGTTCGTGCCCGACGACATGGCGAAGATCGAAAAGAAGATGCACGAAATCATCGCCAAGAACGCGGCGTTCACCAAGCAGGTGTGGTCGCGCGACAAGGCCAAACAGGTCTTTCGTGACAAAGGCGAGCTATACAAGATCGAGCTCGTCGATGCGATTCCGGAAGGCCAGGACCTCAAGATTTATAACCAAGGCGAGTGGTTCGATCTGTGCCGCGGTCCGCACATGACATCGACTGGCGCTATCGGCAAAGCCTTCAAGCTCGAGCGTTTTGCCGGCGCCTATTGGCGCGGCGATTCAAAGAATGCGCAGTTGCAGCGCATCTACGGCACGGCGTTCGCCAACCAAGAAGAACTCGACGCGCACTTGAAACAAATCGAGGAAGCCGAAAAGCGCGACCATAGGAAATTGGGACGCGAGATGGATCTGTTCCATTTCCAAGAGGAAGCGCCGGGCAGTGTGTTCTGGCACGCCAAGGGATGGACGCTATTCCAGACGCTCATCTCCTACATGCGCAAGAAGCAGCAGGACGCCGGTTATCAGGAAGTCAATTCTCCCGACATGATGGAGAAGCATTTCTGGGAGCTGTCGGGCCACTGGGAAAACTACGGCGAGAACATGTTTACGACCGTGCTGCCCGACGAGCGCGTGTTCTGCTGCAAACCGATGAACTGCCCGGGTCACGTGCAAATTTATAAGAACGGATTGAAGAGCTATCGCGATCTGCCGTTGAAGATCGCCGAGTTCGGCAAGGTGCATCGCTACGAGCCGTCGGGCGCGCTTCACGGCATGCTGCGCGTGCGCCACTTCACGCAGGACGACGCGCATATCTTCATCACCGAAAATCAGATCATGGAGGAATGCCTCAAGATCAACGATCTGATGCTGGCGATCTATAAGGACTTCGGCTTCGAGGACATTTTCATCAAGCTGTCGACGCGGCCGGAAAAGCGCGTCGGCGCCGATCACCTGTGGGACAAGGCCGAGAAGGCGCTGGGCGAGGTGCTAGACGAAGTCAAACGCCAATCGAATGGGCGCGTGAAAACCGCGTTGCAGCCGGGCGAGGGCGCGTTTTACGGCCCAAAGCTCGAATATGTTTTGAAAGACGCCATTGGCCGCGAGTGGCAGTGCGGCACGACGCAGGTCGATTTCAATCTGGCCGGCCGTTTGGGCGCGTTCTACATCGACGAGCATTCGGAAAAGAAAACACCGGTGATGATCCACCGTGCGATGTTCGGCTCATTGGAGCGCTTCACGGGCATTCTGATCGAGAACTTTGCCGGGCACTTCCCGTTGTGGCTGGCACCGCTGCAAGTCGTAGTCGCGACCATCACCAGCGAAGCCGACAGCTACGGCATGGAAGTCGTCGCCGCTTGCAAGGCTGCTGGCCTGCGCGTCGAAGCCGATCTGCGCAACGAAAAGATCGGCTACAAGGTGCGCGAGCACTCGCTGGCAAAAGTGCCGGTCATTTTGGCGGTCGGAATGCGCGATGCGGAGGCGCGGGCTGTGTCGGTGCGGCGGTTGGGCTCGCAGGAGCAGACGGTCATGGGCTTGGATGCGGCGGTGGCTGCGTTCAAGGCCGAGGCGGTGGAGCCGGGGTGAATCCAAGATGTTTTTTTGGGGGAGGGGAAAATGCTTAGAGTCGAAATTGCAGGAAATTGGGCACGCCGCTCAATATCGATCAGCGCAAAAAGCGTGTAAATCTCATCAGCTGCTCCATAAAATTCGGCAAATTCACTTCCAATCCCCCCGCCGGTTAGCGGGGTTGAAAGTAGAATTTTCTCGGCTCAGTTGCAACTTAGTCAAACGGCACTGGCGCGGACTGCCGATCGGAGCAAACAACTCGTAGTTTGGGACCAACATTTGTACCGCAAAATGGTACGCAAATCGCCGTACTTGAGCTCATCGCCGAGGCAAGAAATCAATTTTTATGCTGTAATAACAGTTGCTTGATGGGTGGTAGCCGATAGGAAAAAATGGCTCCGTGGGTAGGATTCGAACCTACGACCGTCCGATTAACAGTCGGATGCTCTACCACTGAGCTACCACGGAAAAGACGTCTCGCACTTGCGAGAGCGCTGCCTCTAGCACAATGATTTGCTGCTGGCGAGAGGGTTTTGGCAAGGATAAAGCGCGATCGACCGCGGCATTCGCAGATAATGCGGCAACAAAAGGTCAACGTGTGCGTTCGGCTCAAGAGCAGAAATAGTGCGGTCTCCCAGAAACGTAGCTAGGTGATGCGTCATGCCCAAAAAAGCCCGAGCCTATTGGAAAGGCTATCTGCGCTTGAGCTTGGTGTCGATCAGCGTCGAAATCTACAACGCCGTCGAATCAGCTTCGGAAATTTCGTTCCGCCAGATCCACAAGCCGTCCGGGCGGCGTGTTAATTACGAGAAGGTCGTCCAGGGCATCGGCAAGATCGACAGCGCCGATATCGTGAAGGGCTATGAAGTCGACACCGATACCTACGTCACGCTCGAACCGGGCGAGATCGACGCGCTCAAACTCGAGAGCAAGAAGACCATCGATCTGGTGCAATTCGTCGACACCAAGGACATCGATTACCGCTACTTTGAGCGGCCTTATTTCGTCACGCCCGCCGACAAGCTTGCAGGCGAGGGCTACGTCGTCATCCGCGACGCGCTCCGCAAAACCGGCAAGGTAGGCTTGGCGCAAGTGACCATCGGCGGCCGCGAGTGGCTGGTTGCCATCGCGCCGTTGGAAGATGGCCTCGTGATGGAAATGTTGCGCTACGCCGATGAGCTGCGCGCACCTGCCGATTTTTTCGACGAGGTGCCGGGCGGCAAGCCCGACAAAGAAATGGTCGATCTGGCGGTGCAGTTGATCAGCAAAAAGTCAAGCGCCTTTGCGCCCGATAAATATGAAGATCACTACAAGTCCGCACTCAGGGAGCTGATGCAGGACAAGATTAAGGGCCGCAAGATTATTGCCCCGCAGGAAGAAAACCGGCCCAAGGGGGCCAATGTGGTCGACCTGATGGACGCCCTGAAAAAGAGCGTCGGGCAATCGACGGCGGCCAAGCCGCCGTCAAAGCCAAAACCTGCACGCGGCAAGAAGCAGGCTTGAAAGCGGCCGGCGGTGATGGAGTGGCGTGATGGTCAAGGCTCTGATCGCGTACCGCGCCAAGCGCGACTTCAACAAAACGGCCGAGCCTTCGGGCGACAAAAAAATCCGCGCTGCTCAGTACGCACGGTTCGTGATCCAAAAGCACGATGCCACGCGGCTGCACTACGATCTGCGCCTCGAAGTGGACGGCGTGTTCCGGTCATGGGCGGTCACGCGCGGCCCATCTCTCGATCCGGCAGAGAAACGATTGGCTGTCGAAGTCGAGGACCACCCGCTCGACTATGGCGACTTCGAGGGCACGATCCCGAAAGGACAATATGGCGGCGGCACCGTCATGCTGTGGGATCGCGGATTCTGGTCGCCGCTCGGTTTCGATTCTCCAGCCGACGCGCTGGCGAAAGGCGAGCTGAAGTTTGTAACCGGCGGCAGCAAACTGAAAGGTAGTTGGGTGCTGGTGCGCATGAAACATGACCGCGCGGGCGGCAAGCATACCAACTGGCTGCTGATCAAACATCGCGACGAATACGCCGAGGACGGAAACGACGAGAAAGTTCTGGAGACTGACCGCTCGGTCGCGTCGGGGCGCACGATGGCGCAGATCGCCGGCGGCAAGGGCAAGGCACCGGGCCCGTTCATGCTGGCGCGGCAGAGTTCTTTCAAACCGGATGCGATTTGGAATTCGCGGCCGCGCGGAGCCGCAGCAACGCCGCAGACGGACCACACCGCGAGCGGGGGCGTCACACCGGTCGTCAAATCAAGGGGCACAGCGCGCGCCAAATCGCGAGGCCGCGTAGCCGCCAAAATCGTGCCCGTCCGCAGCCAGGGCAACGCCGTCGCGGGCGTGCCGCTCTCGCATCCCGACAAGGAGCTGTGGCCAGCCGCCAAAAAGCCGGCCGTAACCAAGCGCCAGCTTGCCGAATATCTGGCGACGGTGGGTCCCTGGATGATCAATCATCTGCGCGGCCGCCCGTGCTCGCTTTTGCGCGCGCCCGATGGCATCTCAGGCCAGACGTTCTTCCAACGTCACGCTATGGCCGGAAAATCAGAACTCGTTGCCACGGTCAAGGTCAGCGGTGATCATGAACCGTATCTGCAAATCGACGAAATCGATGGGCTGGTCGCGATGGGGCAAATCGCGGCACTCGAATTTCATCCCTGGAATTGCGAACCCTTCCAGCCGGCCGTTCCCGGCCGTCTCGTCTTCGATTTCGATCCCGCGCCCGATGTCGATTTCGCGGCCGTCATTAGTGCCGCGAAGGAATTGCGCGAGCGGCTAGATGCATTGGGCTTGACGGCGTTTTGCAAAACGACCGGCGGCAAGGGCTTGCACGTTGTGACGCCGTTGAAGGTGACGGCTAAAGATCACATGGGATGGGACGAGGCCAAGACGTTTGCGCAGGCGATAAGTGCGCAGATGGCCGACGACAGCCCGGCTCGCTACTTGACTAAAATGAGTAAAAAGGCGCGGTCGGGCAGAATTTTCATCGACTACTTGCGCAACGATCGCATCGCCACGGCGGTCGCGCCCTTGTCCCCGCGGGCGCGGCCGGGCGCTCCCGTCTCCATGCCGTTGACATGGGCCCAAGTGAAAACCGGCCTCGATCCGCAGCGTTTCACTATTCATTCGGTTCCGGCCCTGCTGATGAAGTCGCAAGCGTGGGCCGACTATTGCACGGCAGAATATCCGTTGCGCGTTGCGATTAAAAAGCTCGTCGGACAAAAAACATGAAGACGCCAACCTCCAAACGCGGCGGCGGCGCTACGCTGCCGGCCTTTGTCGAGCCCTGTTTGGCCATGCTGGTGTCAGATCCCCCGATGAGCGAGCAGTGGGTGCATGAAATCAAATTCGACGGCTATCGGATGCAGGCGCGAATTGAACAGGGGCAGGTGCAGCTGCTCACCCGCAGCGGGCGGGATTGGACGCCCAAGTTTCAAACGCTGGCCGAGGCCCTGCAAGCGTTGAACGTGACGTCGGCGCTGATCGATGGCGAAGTCGTGGTGGAGGATGACCACGGCGTCTCGAGCTTCGTTGAACTCGTCAAGGACCTGAAGGCGAACCGTTCAGAGCGGATGGTGTATTTCGCGTTCGATCTTCTGTTTCACGACAACACCGACACGCGGGCGCTGTGTTTGGAAGACCGCAAAGCGTTGCTGAAGCGCACACTGGGGCGCACCAAGCCTGGCGCCAAGCTGCGCTATAGCGAACACATGACCGGGGACAGTCAAACCATCTTGGCGCATGCGTGCAAGCTAGGTCTGGAAGGCATTATCTCCAAGCGCCTCGACCGCCCTTACCGTTCCGGCCGTCACGACGATTGGCTCAAGGCGAAATGCATTCAAACGGATGAGTTTGTCATTGCGGGATATCTCGACTCGAGCGCAGTCGCCAACGCCATCGGCGCGCTGGTGGTGGGGTTTTACGAAGGCCGGGATTTTATCTACGCGGGACGTGTGGGCACAGGCTTCAGTCGCCGGACGGCCGCTGAGCTTTGGCAAGCGATGCAGACCTTGAAGAGACCAAACCCGGACTTCAAGTTGCCGCTCGATCGGCTGCAAGCTAAGGCGGTCGTGTGGGTGAAACCCAAGCTGGTCGCGCAGGTCGAATATCGGGCTTGGACGGCGGACGGGCTATTGCGCCATGCTGCGTTTAAAGCACTGCGTGAGGATAAGCCTGCGGTCAACGTGACGCGGCCAACGGTGATCAAACCAAGCGAACAGGCATAAAAATAGGGGCCGCCCCAAGGCAGCCCCGATTGCTTTTGAGCAATTACTTCTTGGGCATCGTGCTCGGGCTCGAACCACTCGTGCTTGAACCGCCGGCGCCAGAAGCCGCGCCTGTGCTCGCGCCGCTGTTCATGATTGAGCCGTTTTCGCAGCCTTTGAGCCATTCTGCGCTGGACAACTTGCCATCGGCGTCGCTGTCAACGGACTTAAAGTCCTTAGCGTACAACTGGGCCTGGGACTGCGAGAGCGAACCCGAGCCAGCGCTATCGGCCTGCTTCCAAAGGTTCTGGCAATCTGCTTGCGACATCTTCACGCCGACTGCTGCAGGATTTGCGGGCGAGGGAGCGGGCGTCTGCGCCATAGCGCCTGTAACAATCGCCAAGCTCGACGCCATGCTTACGCCGGCAAGAATCAACTTATTCATTGTGCTACTCCTATTGTTTCACAGACCGGTTTTGCCTGCGTTAATACAAACGCTGTTCGGAAGAGCGAGTTCCGTCTATTATATGAATCGTAACTCATTGTAATCGCTATGAGCTTAAGCGCTTAATTTCATATAGCCTTGATTGAGCCGCGGAGCAGGGGGGCCGAATGGGGTCTAGGACAAAGCGCACAGTACAACTGTGCGGTGCAACGATCGCCGCAATGACGTTCGGGTTCATGGTATCTGTCAGCCCGAAAACGCACGCATCAGGCAACGAGATCTATGGCTCTTTCGGACCACAAGGGCCGCGCATGCGTGAGCAGCTCTGGCTGCTGCCGAGCGGTGATCCAAAAATTCCGTTGCGGGCAACGCTCTTCCAACCTGAAGCAGAAATTATTGCCCCCGCTTCGACCGGTTTTTTTTCGCCGCAACGCAACGCAAAAAAACGCCCCCTCGTGATCATCAATCACGGGACTGATGAGAGCACGCGCGAATCGGTGTCGATGCCTGTGTTCTATTGGCTGTCGCGCTGGTTTATAGAACGCGGCTACAGCGTTGTGGTTCCACAACGCCGTGGTCATGGAGCAACGGGCGGTGAATTGGCTGAAGCCCGCGACAATTGCCTTGCGCCCAATCACGTAGCCGCTGGGGAGGCAGCAGCAGACGACATCGAAGCGGTGTTCAATTACATGGCGCAACAGGAGTTTGTTGATCGCGACCAAATCACCGTTGTGGGTATATCGAGCGGCGGCTGGGGTTCGCTCGCTTTGGCGGCGCGCAATCCTCCGGGACTAAAAGGGGTCATCAATTTTGCAGGCGGCCGCGGGGCCTACGCCGGCGGCAAAGCCGGCGCCATGTGCTCGGCCGACCGGCTCATCGAAGCATCTGGCAAGTTTGGTGCGCGCGCGCGTGTGCCGACCTTATGGCTCTATTCGGCCAACGACAGTTACTTCGGTTCGGAACTTGCCAAGACGATGGCCAGCGCCTGGAGCGGTCATGGCGGTGCGGCCGACTTGCACGTTTTGCCAGCCTACGGCTCTGAGGGTCATAATCTAGCTGACGATAAAGCCGGCTGGGGATTATGGGGGACGCTGGTGCGCGACTTCATGCAAGGCGAAGCCGCTCAGCAACCAGTACGCCCAGCGAAGGCAACCCAAAGCGCGTCCGCCAACGGGTTGTAAGCCTGCCGTCTAACGTCAGCTTTTGAAAGCCGTTGCGCGTCCTGATCGATTGCGCATTGCCGGAACGATTGTTGCCTTCACACGTTCGCATTGCAGGCTGTAAGCACACCAGCTAATGAGCCGCTGAAGCGGTCCATAAAAGCCCCAATGGAGAACGCTCGTGAAAAAATCACTCGCACTTTTTGCCATAGCATCCGTTTTGACAACGCCTCTTGCAATTGCCCAGACGGATCCGGCCAATCCTGCAAGTCCTTCGGCTGGCGAAACCTCTGATCGCACGCCGGACGCTAAGACACAGACACCACTTTCGCAGGCCGATCCGGCCGGCGGAAAAACGTCAGACCGCACTCCCGACGCCAGCGCCGGCAATGCAGGAAGCGGCGCGAGCGCAGGCGTTGCCGGCAAGTCGGACATGAAAATGACGAAGGCCGATTGCGACGTCATGTGGAAGCAGGCCGACAGCAGCTCATCGGGCTCACTCAGCGCTTCGCAGGCTCAAAGCTACGTCGGCGATTTTAAGGCGATTGACTCAGACGCCGATGGCAAGCTCAGCAGTGCAGAATTTCTGAAGGGCTGTGAAAGCGGATCGCTGAAGTCTGGGGCCAGCACCGGCGCAAATCCAGGTGCCTCTGGTTCGAGCACCAGCGGATCGAGCAGCTCTACGAGCGATCCAGCCTTGGCCCCTAAGAAGTAAACACAAATGTATGAAAAGAGGCGCTTCTAGCGCCTCTTTTTCATAGTCAAACGTGAGGTTGCTCCGCCTGCTTTGCCAGAACGTCAGCGCTCGTCGGTAGGACGAGTCCGCTCCTGCTCTTTTTCCTCTTCACGTTCTTCCAGGCGCACGAGCGCGTCGATCATTTTCCAGTCCATCAACCTCCGGACTGCGAATTGATACCGCCGCTGCAGCTCTACGCCGATTTTTTTCATTGCTTCGTCCATGATAGGTACAACCGGTAGCGCGTGCTGTGGTTCCCCAACTTCGCGACCTCCCACCTTTCGGTTGCAATGAGTTAACTGGGGTCAGGTAGCTGAGCCGGCCAGTAACGTGTCGGCAGCGTCCCGTTCAAGCTTGAAATCAACTTGATACGACAATCCTTCAGGGCAATACGTAATGACGGGCTCCGCGGTGGCGCCGGCTCCGACGGTCTTTTTCAGAAGAACCTGTCCAAAGCCAGCGCGTGATGGAACCGACACGACGGGCCCGCCGGTCTCTTTCCAACTGAAGCTCAGCACGCTGGGGTCGTCAGGCCTGATGAACCATTCTACGTGAACTTTACCAGTACCATTCGACAATGCGCCGAACTTGGCGGCGTTCATCGCCAATTCGTGGACAATCAAACTGATCGATTGGGTTAAGTGCGGTGAAACGACGATTGCAGCACCTTTCACAATTGCCCGATCTTCGTAAGTCGCAAGTTCCGCTTTAACCAATTCGGCCACATCAGCCCCGCGCCATGCGTTGTTCAACAAAAACGTGTGGGCGCGGGCCAGCGCGTGCAGCCGTTTGAGGAAGACGTCGCGGCCTTCTTGCACCGTGCGGTCGTCCGTTAAGCTTCGGTTGGCAACCGATTGCACGATCGCCAGAGTATTGCGGACGCGATGGCTGAGTTCGCGAGTCAGCATTGCTGACTGTTCTTTTGCCTCGGCATCCTGAATGCGCCGCGAGCCCATAGTCGAAGCCAGCGCCCACAAAAGCAGTGTCGACAGTAGCCCCACGCCCAAGATGAGATCGGGATTGCGCGAGGCTACGAGCTTATCGAAGGCTGGTTTCGACGTGGCGCGGATGGTCCAGTCGGTCCCGTTAAAGCCATAGGTGGACAACGTCGTGAACCCGGCTGGCATAGCGTTGTTATCTGCCGAACTGTCGAACAGGGCTGGCTGATCCTGGCTTGGGTTGCCGTCAAAAACCTCGAAACGAAGCAAGTTCGCGTCTTCTGGAAAAGTGGTTTTGATAACGTCTCCCATGAAGTCTGGAACCCGGATCGGCGCATAAACAAAACCTTTCAGCTGTTTCATGCGCTGAGCTGGCGTTGTGCCCGGCGACGGTGAGCTGAAGACGGGAAAATAGAGGATGACGCCAGCTTGCTTGTGGCTGTCCGTATCCTGCAGCAGGGTAACCTGCCGCGTCAGCGTGACCTGCCCGGTGGCCACCGCGGCGTCCATTGCTGCCCGCCGTCGCGGTTCGGAATACATATCGAAGCCTATAGCGCGTCGATTGCGCCATGTGTCGGGCTCAAGCATGACGATGGCAGAATACGTGTCGCGTTTTCCTTGAGGGTTTACCCGATACCGATCTTTATAGATCGCACTATAGGTCCTTTCATGCTCGGCTAACGCGCCGGGCGCGATCATCATCGAAAAACCCAACCCTGAGGTGCCGGGATAAAAGCCCTGCAATCCGAGCTGTGAGACAAATGCCTGCCAGTCACTCCGGTCAACGTCGAGCCGTGTTGAAAATAGTCCAGCGCCAGCGCGCAGCATCTGGCGATAGGCCGTCATGCGGCGGTCGATCTCACTCGAGAACGTCTGTGAGAGTGTTTGGAGACGTGCTTCTTGTGCCACCCGTTCAAGGTCTTGAGCGAGTTTACAGAACAACGTCGTCGCCACCAGCGAGACTGCAAGAACAAGCCACGCGGGCCGCACCTCTTTTCTGACTGCCCAGTCGCGCCAACTCCGGGCATTTGCAAATTGCATAGTGAACCTCAACCAGTATCAAAACTGACTTAGCTAGCGTTTCGGCAAGTACTGATGTTCCCAACCCCAAGCGTTGGAGTGAGACGCTAGAATAGGAATACGCTCGGAGGACTGAAGTTCTTGCGTGGTTGCGCCGCGCCGTCGTCACGCCTCACCGCGCGCAGCTAAACGCTTCCTACACAGCGCAGCTCTGTAACGCCGGGCAGACTCATGCCTACGCTGTTTGTAGGTCAACTCGGACGGTTGGGGTGAAGTTCCCGTCAGCTGTTCTGCGACGGTTTTAAGGGGCGTTGGAACAACAGTGCAAGACGAGCGTTTTCTAGCTTCAACATAAGTGGAGTTTAAAATGACAAAAACATTAGCGAAATTAGCGTCTGTAGCCCTCCTTGCTGCCGTTTCGGCAACCGGCGCATTCGCCCAATCTAGCGGCGCTTCGCCTGCTGATCCCAATAACGAGCGCAACCAGAATATGGGAATGAGTAATTCTCAACCGTCCGATCCGGCCGCTAACGATACTCCAAGTGCGCGCGTTCCGACCGATCCGGTCGAACGCGACGCTGCTCGCCGCGAAGACGGTGGCCCGACTGGTACAGGTTCAGCGTCGGGTGAAGCTGGTTCTGACGTCATCATCGTCCCCGACAACGATCCCAACGACTAACCATTCGCTATAGACAAGGCCGCCCGTTCAAAGACGGGTGGCCTTTTTCTGTCAGGATCGTCCGCTCTCGACCCACGCTTTGAGGTCATGCAAAGCGCGGCGCGATTGCGCTTTCTTCTTAGCGAGCCCCCGTTCAGCGCCCTTTAAACGCTTCCCGTTGCCATCGACGTCGTCGTAAGTGTCTGGTGCGGGCAGCAGACCGTAGTTAATGTTCATGGGTTGAAACGACCTCGGCTTCGACGTCGACAGAGCTGCAGCCGGTTCCTCGGCGTTGTCATCCACCACAATGTGCCCGCCGGTAATATGTGAGACGAGTGCCCCCAACGCAGTCGTCGGCGGTGGAACTTGCAAGCCTGCACCAAGCCTTTGCGCAGCGGCTGACTTGCCAGCCAGCAGACCAATGGCCGCGCTTTCCACGTAGCCTTCGACGCCCGTAATCTGACCGGCAAACCGCAACCGAGGCTGCACTCTCAGCCGGAGATGCTGGTCCAGAAGTTTGGGCGAGTTCAAAAACGTGTTGCGATGCAGGCCGCCGAGCCTGGCAAATTCAGCATTGCCCAGACCCGGAATGAGCCGCAGCACGCGGACCTGCTCTGCGTGTTTCATTTTCGTCTGGAAGCCGACGATATTCCACAAGGTCGCAAGCGCATTGTCCTGCCGCAGCTGCACGACCGCATAGGGCCAGCGTCCAGTGCGCGGGTCGTCGAGGCCGACTGGTTTCATGGGCCCGAACCGCAGCGTTTCACGACCACGCTCGGCCATGACTTCGACCGGTAAGCATCCGTCGAAATAGGGTGTGGAGGCTTCCCACTCCTTGAAGCTGGTTTTTTCAGCTGCCAGCAACGCGTCAATAAACTGCTCATACTCCTGCTTGTTCATCGGGCAGTTGAGGTAGTCGGCGCCCGTGCCGGCGGGGCCGACTTTGTTATAGCGCGATTGTTTCCACGCGATGGTTTGATCGATCGACTCGTAATGCACGACAGGGGCTATCGCGTCGAAAAATGCGAGTTCGCCTTCCCCTGTCAGTTCTTTTACGGCTTGGCCAAGTGCTGGAGAGGTGAGCGGGCCCGTTGCGACAATGACGTTGTCCCACTCCGCCGGTGGCAAGCCCGCGACCTCGGTGCGGTCGAGCGTGATGAGCGGCTCGGATTTAATTTGGCGGGTCACTTCGCGCGAGAAGGCATCGCGATCAACTGCGAGCGCGCCACCGGCCGGCAGCTTGGTCGCGTCGCCGGCCGACATGATCAGCGATCCGCAGCGGCGCATCTCCTCGTGCAGCAGCCCGACTGCGTTGGTCTCCCAATCGTCCGAGCGGAACGAATTGGAACACACGAGTTCCGCTAAGCCCTCGGTGCGGTGCGCGTCCGTCATGCGTGCCGGCCGCATTTCGTGCAACACGACGGGGACGCCCGCGCGCGCGATTTGCCAGGCGGCTTCGCAGCCGGCAAGGCCTCCGCCGATAACGTGAATGGGGGCTATTGATGATGCTGTTTTTGTCATGATGCGAAAGCCTATCACACGGCGGGGTGGCAGCGTCAAAGAGTAAGCCGGACGGCGGTCGCGCCTTCGTGCGAAAGACCCGCGCGCCACCTTGAAAGCACGGGCTTTGCGCGCTAGAGGGCACACATTCATTTTGGAGGCGCGCTTAACCATGGATTTCGACAAGCTCAAGACGACCGACGCCCTCGATATCGCCGGCAAACGCGTGCTCGTGCGCGCCGATCTCAATGTGCCCATGCAAGAAGGCACCGTCTCCGATGCGACGCGGCTGACCCGGCTCATTCCGGGATTGAAGGCGCTGACGGCGCGCGGCGCTCGCGTGATCGTGCTGTCGCATTTCGAGCGGCCCAAGGGGCGCGACCCGAAGCTGTCGCTCAGGCCCATCGCCGCAAAGCTTGGCGAACTGATGGGCGTGCCGGTTGCCTTTGCCGACGACTGTGTCGGCGAGCCGGCAGCAAGCGTCGCCCAGGCGCTTCGCAATGGCGACATTGCCGTTTTTGAAAACCTCCGCTTCCATGCCGGCGAAGAAAAAAACGATAGCGGCTTTGCAGCTGAACTCGCCCGCAACGGGGATCTGTTCGTGAGCGATGCCTTCTCGACGTCGCATCGCGCGCACGCCTCGACGGATGCCATCACGAAGCTGCTGCCGTCCTATGCCGGGCCGCTGATGATGCAGGAAATCAATGCGCTCAAAACCGCACTCGAGGTGCCCAAGCGCCCAACCGCGGCGGTCGTCGGCGGCGCTAAGGTCTCGACCAAAATTCCAATTCTGACCAACCTCGCGGCCAAGGTCGATCGCATCATCATCGGCGGCGGCATGGCCAATACGTTCTTGCAGGCGCAAGGGTACAATGTTGGCAAATCGCTCAGCGAGCCTGATTTACACGCCACGGTGCATCAAATTCTGGCGGCCGCAAAAGAGCGCGGATGTGCGATCGTGCTGCCGACCGACGCCGTCGTTGCCAGCGAATTCAAAGCCGGTGCCGCATCGCGCGTCGTCGATGTCGATGAGGTGCCGTCGGATTCGATGATCCTCGATGCCGGTCCCAAATCAGTTGCGCACATGATGGCCGTTCTTGGCGATTGCAAAACCGTGTTGTGGAATGGCCCGCTCGGCGCGTTCGAAATTGCGCCGTTCGGCGAGGGCACCTTTGCGCTCGCGCGCGAGGCCGCACGGCTGACAAAAGCCGGCGCGCTCACTTCGGTGGCGGGCGGTGGCGACACCGTGTCGGCTCTCAACGCGGCCGGGGCCGCCGATGATTTCACCTACATCTCGACGGCGGGCGGAGCATTTCTCGAATGGCTCGAAGGCCGCGAGCTGCCAGGTATCGTGGCTCTGACGCGGTGACAAGCCCGGCGGCTGCGCCCCTCCCGAGGTTCTGTTTCAAATAGAGCAAACGTGCTCTAGTTGTTCATCAGTTGACGGGCCGCATCCTGCGGCGACACGGTGCCCGCCAGCACGTCGTCGGCGAGGCGGTCCAGATTGCCGCCGTTCTTGATGCGCGCAGCGACAAGATCGCTCGCGGCGCGCGCAATAAGATAGCGGGCGCGCCGCCGCCGGCGCTCCAACGGTGGGTGCTGGGTAACGCGCGCGCCCGCAATCCAAACCGCTGCCATCAGTTCGGCAATGCCAGATCCGGTCGTCGCAGTGGTTTTGAGCACCGGCACGTCGTCGCGTTGATCGGCGCGGATCGACAGCGCACCCTTGAGCTGATGCATGGTCTGTTCGGCGCCGTCGCGGTCGCCTTTGTTGACGACGAGGATGTCAGCGATTTCTAAAAGTCCCGACTTCATGGCCTGAATGTCGTCGCCCAGGCCAGGTGCCGCGATGACCACACGCACGTCGGCCACTTCGGCGACATCGATTTCATTCTGCCCGGTGCCGACCGTCTCGATGAGGATGATGTCAAAGCCCGCCGCATCAAAGGCGTCAATGATGCGAACGGCCGCCGGCGACAGTCCGCCAAGGTAGCCGCGGCTTGCGAGCGAGCGAACAAAAACGCCGTCATCGTCGAGGGCTGCCGTCATGCGGATGCGATCGCCCAGAATGGCGCCGCCGGAAAAGGGGCTTGAGGGATCAACAGCGATGACGGCGATGGTTTTGCCTGCCGCGCGCAAATGCCGGATCAGGGCATTGACGAGGGTCGATTTTCCGGCGCCCGGCGGCCCTGTAAATCCGATCACTAGCGCGTGCCCCAGATGCGGCTGCATGGCGCGCAACAGTTCGGGCGCTTGGGGGCGCATGGCTTCGAGCGATGTGACGGCAGCGGAAATCGCAACGCGCTCGCCAGCCCGCATGCGCGTGATCAGCGTGGCTGGCGTATCGGGGGTCGGGTGATGTGGACCTGTCATGACAGCGGGATACGCGAAAACACGGCGCGCCGGCAAGCGAGCGTTCGAATGTCACGCATAATAAAAAAGCCTCTCCCACGCGTGCGGGAGAGGCTTTCTATCAGTGGCGAGAGGGCTCAAAACTGCTGGTTCGGCCGGTTCTGCTGATTTTGACGCTGGCGCTGTTGTTGCAAAACCTGCTGGCGCTTGCGTGCGGCCGTGGCTTCGGCTTGACCGGGACCCTGGCCTTGAGCCTTTTGCGCCGGCGGCCCACCGTTCTGGAACGCGCGCGGTTGAACCTGGCCACTTTGCCTTGCACCCGGCTGCTGTTGCTGCTGCTGCCGTGCCGCGCGATTGGCGCGGAATTGCTGGTTGCGTTCGCGGATGCGCTCCTGGCGTTCGTTCTTATTCTCCAGTGCGCGCTCCCTGTTAGCACCCTGTTGAAAGTTGCGATTGGCATTGGGGTTTGGCCCATCGTCCCGCTGCACGCCAGCTGGCCGGCCATTGTTAGGCGGAATAACATTGACGTTGTTAGGGGCGCGATTGACCGCCGGTGCGCCCTGCTGTTGAAGCTGGCGTTGACGGGCCGCGCGATCCTGACGTGCCGGACGCCGATCAACATCGCGGAACTGATTGCGCTCGACGGCAGCCCGGCCCGCTGGCCGCGGGCGCGCACCGACACGCGTCAGCTTAGGTCTGAACACGTTGATCTGGCCGCCTTGATTGTTGACCTGATTGGAGGCGCGGCCGCCGTTGCGATAGGCGCGGTTGTCCGACGCGTTGACCCGCACGGTGGTCACGCGGGTGCGGGTGACCCGCTCGATGTTGGTCACAGACACACCACGATTGACGATGCGCCGGTTGATGAAAATATAGTTCGTCTGCGGCCGTGTGATGTTGATGATTGTAATATTGCGTGCCGGCGGGGCAACGAAGGTGTAAATGCGCGGCGTCGTAATGTAGCGCGGTTCCACGAACGACCAATAGGACGAGTAACGCGGGCCCTCATACAAGGTCGCAGACACCGTCAGGCCACTGCCATGATCCCAGCGGGATTCAGGTGGCAACGGCGCCCAGCCGATATGCTCGTCGTTCGAGCGCCACGCAACCCAGGCAGGTCCCCAGCGCGTGCCAGGAACCCAGACCCAGCCATGGCGGTCGTCGTTATGCCAACGGCCGTAATGATAAGTCGCCCAGCCGAAGGGTTCGTCGGAGACCCAATACCAGCCGTGCTCCTCGGTGTTGGCCCAGGTGCCGCGGGTGTAAGGGCGCCAGTCGGCATCAACGCGGCGGGGTCGCCAGACCTGACCGTATTCCGAACTACTGATCCAGGTGCCTTCGTCTTCCAGTTCGTCGTAGAAATACGAAACGTCGGGCGCATCCTGGCCATCTTCATAGCCATCCTCGTCATCTTCGTCGGAATAGCCGCGCTTGTCGGAAGAGTAGCTGCCATCGTCGTAGTCAGACTGGGCCGACTGCTGGTCGTCGTCGCGCCGGTCGTTGTCCTGGCGGTCATTATAGCCGCGGTCATCGTTGTCACGATATTGCGCCAGCGCCAAAGAAGGGGCCAAACCCGCTGCCATGGCCAAAGCCAAAACCGCAAGTTTTACCGCGCTCAAGCGGCCGGTTGATGAGGAATTCGTCATGTCGATCGTTTCGCCTTCTGAAGTACGCGCCGCCGTTGACGGCACTTGATCCGTTTGGCGCTAAGATTGACGCGGGAACACTGAAACCTCACCTGAACAGGGGAATTGAGACCGCCCTGTGGCGCTTATCTGTACTGACCCATTAATACCAGAGACCCGACCAGCGTGTTCTGGGACGCATGTCACCTGGACCATATCCAACGAGCGAAACCCGTGGTTGTTCCACGATCACCAGCGGGTCAAAAGTTGGAAATCGGGATTGATGAGGCGGTGCAAGATGTTGCCCGTTGGAAACCGGCGACGCTGCTTTGGCCGATAAAAGCCGGCCGATACGCACTTTATCCGCCGCATGTGCGCGCAGCAGGGATGGGTAAGCGACCCGCCGCCCGGCGAGGGGGATGCGGAAATCGTCCAAAATGTTGCCGGTTGAACTCTCCATGCGCTGCAGGGCTGACGCCAGCCCCATCGCATCGCCGGTCAAAAGAGCGGCCTGGGCGTCGGCGTCGTCCTCGCGCGCCCGCGACAAGCTGAGCTGCAGGAAGCTCGACAGCGCTGGCGCTGCGTACAGCAACGCGATGACGCCCCACGGCGAAATCTGTTCGCCACCTGTTGCCGCGATAAGGTTGCCGATTGCCAGACACACCCCGGCGAGAGCCATGAAGGGCGTCAGCCGGGCAAGCCAATCGGCAAGCCGGAACACGGCGACATCGCCATTGCGGATGTGGGCCATTTCATGAGCGAGAACGCCCGCGGTCTCGCGCAAAGTCAGACGGCGCAACAAACCCTCGGTCAAAGCAATGGCAGGCCGGTCGGGCGTGCCGGACGAAAAGGCGCTCAGCGTCAGACTAGGAATGACGTAGAGGTCGGGGCGCGCCGGCAATCCCGCCCGATAAGCCAGCACTTCAACCAGGCTCAGGATTTGGCTGGCGTCGTTGGTTTGCTTTTCGCCCTTGTAGAGCTCGATCATCGAAAGACCGGGAATCTGCGGCTCGAAGATCAGAACAGCGGCCACCACAAGGAGGATCGCCGCGAGACCGGCAAAGCCCGCGGTCGCCCAGGCCGTGAGGCACAGGCCGGCTGTCAAACAGGCGCCGAGCACCACGCTGTGGATGCCGTTGACGGAGGGTCGGGCAGCGCTATGACTTTGGGTATCCAACACTGCTGCCATCAAAAACCACACTCACAACTTGGCAAGAGCCGGGCTTTCTGGCGCTGGAATACGCGACGCCGGCATGGCCGCCCGTACAGCCGGGATAATCTTGGCAGCGCTGTCGACCACGGTAAAGCTGACCTCTAATCCCGGCCGGATGAAGGCGTCGTCTTTCATGTGCCGCAGGAGATTGAGAAACGGACTCCAAAAACCTGCGATATCGGCGACGATAATCGGCTTGTCGTGGCGGCCGAGTTGCGACCACGTCAGTTGTTCGACCAGCTCTTCCAAGGTGCCGATGCCACCTGGCAATGCGACGAATGCGTCGGAGCGATCGAACATCAGCCGTTTGCGGGCGTGCATGTCTTCCGTGATGATGAGTTCGTCGGCGTCGCGCAGCATGTGTTCGCGTTCCGAAAGAAAGCGCGGGATGATGCCGGTGACGTAGCCGCCCGCGTCTAGCGTCGCCTGCGCGACGGCCCCCATGAGGCCGAGCCCACCGCCGCCGTAAACGAGGCCGATGTCGTTTGCTGCGAGCGATCTGCCCAATTCGGACGCGGCAATCGCATAGGCCGCGTTGTTACCCGGTCCAGACCCGCAATAAACACACACACTGATGAGAGGCCGGGCCTTGTGCGCCGGAGCCGTCGAGTTGGTCGAGTTGAGAGCTCTCTTTTTGCTCATTTTTAATCCGCAAGCGGGAGGAACGGGAAAATCGCGCCAGTTTATCACTTCAAAGGCTGACGGGGTATGCAAGCTGCAGCGTTTGATCATGGTCGCATGACAAAGGTAAAGCGAGGCAGTAATTTGTTAAGGGATGCGCGCACAACCGACGCAGCGTATCTTTCGAGCGACGGGCCTCCATTAATCTAGTTTGGAGTATTTTAGAGCCCTAATGTGGGCGTTGTCGGCGTGCTATGTCAGAGTTCAGCGGTACGACGACTATCGGGACCACCTCCGTCCAATCGCGCGAGTAAGTCGCATGACGCCGTTGGATCGTGCCGTAAGATAGTCGTGCCGCAAATAGTAGAGTGAGTACTGCGTTCCATGCGCCGGAGTGAGCCAAATTTATTTCCAGCGCTTTTAGCAGCAGCGATCGTGTTGACCGGTGCTGCCGGCGTTGCGGCGGGTGCGCGGCTGCAAGCCGTCGACAGCAGCGCGGTGGTGCAGCGCATCATCGCCGGCAGTTCGACGCAAGCTGAGCAGACCAGTCAGGCGACTTTCCGCTTTGTCGAAGATCGCTCCGAACTGACCCCTATCCGCCGCCCCGACGTGGCGGCGCCGAAATTTTCCCGGATCGTGATTGAGCGATCCGGGGTGTCGCGTCTCGAAGGCGACGGGTCGCCAGACAGCCAAGTGTTGATCAAGTCGGAAGGCGTGATGATCGGCGCTGCTGTTGTCGACACGCAAGGCCATTGGGCGGTGACGCTCGAGAGGCAACTGGAAGCGGGCGATCACGCAATAACATCGGTCGCAGCCGGTCGCGAAACAACTCAGCCGGGCGACGAAGTCCGCGTCTTCATTCCCCACGATTTCGAGGGCCGTGAGATTGTCGCGTACGACCGCGCACGGCGCGGCGACGACGCGGGCGCTGCGGTGATGCCGGTCGATCCCTCGACGCGCGCGCGCGCGCAAGACTTGGCGACGGCCGCTACCAATCGCTTTTCGGAAATTGTGCGGCCGCCGCAAGATGCGAGCGCTGATGTCAAACCACGAGATGGCGCGAGCGCTGATAAAACGGAGGCACCTCCGCGCGCTGGGATTGATGTCGCAACGCCGCTGGCGGAATGGTTTGCGCGGGCGGCGCAGGTCTATAAGGAGAAGGTCAGCGATAAGCTGGCAGCGCCCGCTGACGTACAGGTGGCGCAGGATACGGGCGCAAAGCCGGTGCAGACGCCTGAGGTTCAAGTGGCTCCAAAAGGCCGGAGTGAAAAATCAGGTGCAACAGCCCCCGATGCCAGCACGCCGGCTATGGATCCGCTGAGCGCGGGCGCGGCCGCGATCAAAAACTGGCTGAAGGACGCCAACGACGCGTACGATCGTGAAATAGCCAGGCCGCTGTCAGTTCCCGTGCCCGGGTCGCAAGCGGCGGAAGGCGCACCACCGGCAGCGGCTCAAAAGCCCGCCCCGAAGCCAGAGCCGGGCCCGGTCATCAAGCCTTCGAGGCCAGCGGCGGATACGAGTGGCTCGTCGGCAGAAGCCGCCCGTACAATCCGCGACGACATCATCGCCAAACAGAAGGCCATGCGCGACGCGCAGTTGCGCGAAGAGGCTCGGGTGAAAGCCTCGGGCGAGGCGCAGCGTCTCGAACAAGATTTGAAACAGCGGCAAGCCGACGACGCAGCCGCAAAAGCTCGCGAAGCCGAAAGGGCGGCAACCGATCGCGCAAAGGGGGAAGCAGAGGCCAAGAAATTAGACGATGGGCTGAAACGCCTCGACGCGGCGCAACGCGCCAGCGCGGAGCGCGAAGCCAAGGCCGCGGCCCAGGCCGACACCGAAGCACGCAAGGCTAAAACGTCTCAGCAGACTGCCGGCGAGGCGCGTACGGCGAAGCTCGCCGAACAGGCAAAAGCCGACGCGCGCAAGGCCGAGGTAGCGCGACGGGCCGAGTCTGAAGCACAGGCACGCAAAACGGCAGCGGCTGAAGCTGCCGAAGCGGAGCTGCGCAAGGCCAAGTTCGCGGAGCAGGCCAAGATTGCGGCCCGCAGAGCCGAGCAGGAGGCACGCGAGGCCAGGGCGCTTGAACGCGCGGCTGCCGTCGAAGAAAAACGCGCCGCCGCGGCTGCACAACAGGAACCGCTCGAATTCACGGTCGACGAGAAGGGCGACGAGTCCGGCCGCGAAGCCGGCAACCGAACTAAGCCGTCCCGCCAAGCGCAGCTGGACGACAGCCGCAACACCTCTGTGCCAAGTATCAAGAGATCGAAAGCGGAGCGGACTGCGACTCGCGTGCAGAGTTATCGCAGCCGCAAACAAGACGGACAGCGTAACCGCCACTGCCAAGCACGCTCGGGACTGACGCGGCGCGGCATGGTCTATGTCGTGCAGCCGGGCGACACGTTGTGGGCGATTGCCAGCCGGCATTACCGCAAGGGTAGCCGTTACAACATTATCTATCGCGCCAATCAGGCACGTCTGCCCAACGCCGACGTGATCCGGCCTTGCCAGAAACTGGTACTGCCCGGACACGGCAAAAAGCGCCGGGCTTGAGCCCGCCGCCGAAATTATAGGCGGCGGCAAACTGCGCGGTGGCGCACAGCCAATTGGACAACTCCAAGTGCGCGCCTTATGTGCAGTGGGATGCGACCCACCCTTCCCCCTCAATCCGCGCCGGGCACAATTGCATCGGGCGGATTCTCCGATCGCTTCAAACCTTCGGCTGAACAGTCGCGCGTGTTACGCGCTCTCTGGCCTTACATGTGGCCTCAGGACCGGCCGGACTTGCGCCGCACGGTGATGTCGTCGTTGGCCCTCATTCTTGTGGCTAAGGTGATAACCGTCTGCGTTCCGTTCACGCTGAAATGGGCGACCGACGCGCTCGTGGCGGCCAGTGGTGGTAACGTGCCTGCCAGCGAAACGCTCGTCTGGCTCGTGGGCGCGCCGGTTCTAGCGAGCATCGTCTACGGGCTCGCACGTATCCTCATGACGCTGCTGGTGCAGGCGCGCGAAGGCATGTTCGCCAAAGTCGCGATGCACGCGGTGCGCAAACTGGCGCTCACGACCTTCGAGCACATGCACCGGCTGTCGCTTCGCTTTCATCTTGAAAAGAAAACTGGCGGCTTGACGCGCGTCCTTGAACGCGGGCGCGCGGGCATCGAAAACATTTCGCGCATGGCTTTGATGACCCTGGTGCCGACCATCGTCGAGTTCATCTTGATCTTGGGTGTCTGCGCCATCGCGTTCGACTGGCGCTACATCGTCACCATCTCGCTGATGATTATTTTCTACCTATGGTTCACGATCAAAGCCACCGACTGGCGGGTCGGTATCCGCCGGACCATGAACGACAGCGATACCGATGCCAACACCAAGGCCGTCGACAGTTTGCTGAATTTCGAGACCGTCAAATACTTCGGCGCTGAAGAACGCGAAGCGGCGCGCTATGACCGCTCGATGGCGCAGTATGAAATTGCCAGCACCAAATCGTATACGTCGCTTGCGGTTCTCAATTCCGGCCAGGCCGTAATCTTCACGGTGGCGCTGACGTTATGCCTCATCATGGCGGCGCGGGACGTGGTCGCCGGTCAGCAGACCGTCGGTGATTTTG
>JANNUW010000282.1:0-1549 GCA_031414095.1 Hyphomicrobium sp.
GCGGCGGTTGAGGACGACGTCTTCGCAGAGTTCACGCAGTTCGGCCGGAATATCATCATACAAAGCCAGCTGACCTGCATTGACGATGCCCATATCCATGCCGGCTTGAATGGCGTGATACAGGAACACCGAATGCATGGCCTCGCGCACTGGCTCGTTGCCGCGGAAGCTGAATGAAAGATTCGATACGCCGCCTGAAATGTGAGTGAGCGGCATCTTTTCTTTGATCTGACGCGTGGCCTCGATGAAAGCTATGCCATAGCCGTTGTGTTCTTCAATGCCGGTGGCGACCGCAAAAATGTTGGGATCGAAGATAATGTCTTCGGGCGGAAAGCCAACCTTCTCGGTCAGAAGTTTGTAAGCCCGTTCGCAGATCGACACCTTGCGTTCGACCGTGTCAGCCTGGCCCTGCTCGTCGAACGCCATGACGACGACGGCGGCGCCGTAACGCAGAACTTTCTTGGCGTGATCAAGAAACTGTTCTTCGCCTTCCTTCATCGATATCGAATTGACGATGGCCTTGCCCTGCACGCACTTGAGACCGGCTTCAATGACGGTCCACTTCGAGCTGTCGATCATGACCGGCACGCGGCTGATGTCGGGCTCGGACGCGATCATGTTAAGGAACGTCGCCATCGCCTTTTCAGAATCGAGCAGGCCCTCATCCATGTTGATGTCGATGATCTGGGCGCCACTTTCGACCTGCTGGCGGGCGACCGAAAGTGCGGCCTGATAGTCGTTGGCCTCGATGAGCTTGCGGAACTTAGCCGAGCCCGTGACGTTGGTGCGCTCACCGACGTTGATGAAATTGGCGCCGGAGGGGGCGGGGGAGGCGGTGGTGGTCATGTCAAGCCTTGCTCAGATCGAGACGCAGGTGCTTTAGCGGGCGGACGGTTGCGATAGCGTCGAAGTCGCGGTCGTTGTGAAGGAGCGTGCAATTGTGATCGAGAGCCAATTGGGCAATGCAGCAGTCAAGACTGCTCCGCACCGTCACGCTCGCACGTCTGAGATCGAAATAGATCCGGCTGGCATCGATCCATGTCTGTGCCGACATCTCCAGATAGGCCTGCGCTTCAAGGTGATCGCACGTGATCTTCCATTCCGCGTCGGTCGAACAGCCCTGAAGAATTTCCAGCGCAATCGGTCGGGCGAAGACCGGTTCGTCTGGACCACTCGAGGCCTTGACGTAGCGAGCGACCTTGCCCGTCCGGTCTCGATACATTGCAACCCAGAGGGACGTATCAATCAGATCCGGCATCGCCCGCCCTCAATGCCTTGTAGTCATAGTCGTCGCGAATGTTCACCTTGCCGACGAGGTCGAACATGCTTTTAGTCTGCGACTTTTGGGCAAGAGCGCCCCTGAGAACCTTTTCGACGGCAGCACGCTCGTCGGTTTCGCCGGAAGCATCTTGCGCCGCCTTGATCAGTTCGTCGGCGATCTCGATTGTTTTGTCCATCGATCGCTCCTTCCATCGTCATTCCAAGACTTATCGGGTCCATTTCAGCCACGGGAACTGACTTGAAAGAGTAAATCGTCCACATTCGAGCC
>JANNUW010000283.1:0-1600 GCA_031414095.1 Hyphomicrobium sp.
CGGCCGCGAAACGGTCGACAAGATCTTGAATGGCGAGAATGTCGAGGCCAACCTTGCCGTCATGGAAGACCTCTGCAATACCATGAAATTTGGCTCCCTTTGCGCTTTGGGGGGCTTCACACCATATCCAGTGATGAGCGCGCTGACGCATTTCCCGCAGGATTTTGGCCGCCCAGCGAAAAAGCTCGCTGACGCCGCTGAGTGAGGACGAACCGATGAAGCCGCTGACACTCATTAAAGAGATCGACTACGGTACGCCCGCGGTCAAATCTGAGAACATGATCACGCTGACCATCGACGGCGTGGAGGTCTCGGTGCCGGAAGGCACCTCGATCATGCGCGCGGCCATGCAGATGGGCACGGTGATTCCCAAGCTCTGCGCGACCGACATGCTGGACAGCTTCGGTTCGTGCCGTTTGTGCCTCATCGAAATTGAAGGCCGCAACGGCACGCCTGCCTCCTGCACGACGCCGGTGGCGCCGGGCATCTCCGTCAAGACCCAGACGCCGCGTTTGAAGAAGCTGCGCAAGGGCGTGATGGAACTCTACATCTCCGACCATCCGCTCGACTGCCTGACCTGCGCCGCCAACGGCGACTGCGAACTGGAAGACATGGCCGGCGCGGTCGGCTTGCGCGACGTGCGTTACGGCTACGACGGCGAAAACCACGTGTTCGCCAAGAAGGACGGCAAGCCCAACGAAGCCTTCCTCGCCAAGGACACTTCGAACCCTTATTTTACCTACGACGCCTCCAAGTGCATCGTGTGTAATCGTTGCGTGCGCGCGTGCGAAGAAGTGCAGGGCACATTTGCGCTCACGATTTCGGGCCGTGGCTTCGAGAGCCGCGTATCGGCCGGCATGGACGAAAGCTTCATGCAGTCGGAATGCGTGTCGTGCGGCGCCTGCGTGCAGGCCTGCCCGACGGCAACGCTGTCTGAAAAGTCGCTCATCGACATCGGCCAGCCCGAGCATTCGGCCATTACGACATGCGCCTATTGCGGCGTCGGCTGTCAGTTCAAAGCCGAGATGCGCGGCGAAGAAGTCGTGCGCATGGTGCCGTGGAAAGACGGCAAGGCCAACCGCGGCCACAGCTGCGTCAAGGGCCGCTTTGCCTACGGTTACGCGACCCATCGCGACCGCATATTGAATCCGATGGTGCGCGACAAGATCACCGATCCGTGGCGCGAAACGACGTGGGATGAGGCCATCGGGCGCGTCGCGTCCGAGTTTGCCCGCATCCAGAAAACGCATGGCAAGGGCTCGGTCGGCGGCATCACGTCGTCGCGTTGCACCAACGAAGATATCTTCCTCGTGCAGAAGCTCATCCGCCAGGGCTTTGGGGTCAACAACGTCGATACCTGCGCGCGCGTCTGCCACTCACCGACCGGCTACGGCCTCAAGACCACCTTCGGCGAAAGTGCTGGTACACAAGACTTCGACTCGGTCGAACAGTGCGATGTCATGTTCGTCATCGGCGCCAACCCGACAGACGGCCATCCGGTGTTTGCAAGCCGCATGAAGCGCCGCCTGCGTGAAGGCGCCAGGCTCATCGTCGCCGATCCGCGCCGCATCGATATGGTGCGCACGCCGCACGTCGAAGC
>JANNUW010000284.1:0-1677 GCA_031414095.1 Hyphomicrobium sp.
GCTGAGGGAGAGGTGACTCGGTCTCGCGAAAACTTTGCCCGCTTCGTGTCCCGCTAAAATCGCAAGCGTCTTTTCTCGTTGTCATGCAAACACCTGCCGTCTGGGCCACAAATCTAAACCGGACAGCCGTGGGACAAGCCCGAGGATGACAGTCTTTATGTTGGAACATGCGCGGGCTCAACGGCTCGATCATGCGCTGTCCTTTCCCGCGTCGTGCTCGCGCATGGCGGCCGCATCGCGGGCGGAGAGGTCGGGATAGGCGGCATCAGAGCCGACATCCTTTGTAATCCGCCAGGAGCGCGCGCATTTCTGGCCTTCCGCACGAGCGGGCATGACGCTGACGCCTGGAACATCGGGCAGCGTGAAGGCGCCGTCCGCGGGTGCAGCCTTATCCGTGACCGCGATGGCAGACGTGATGCACACTTCCGCGAAATCGACGCCGTCGAGCGCACCGCGCAGGGCCGCGTCGGAGATATGCACGACGGGCGCGGCCTCCAGCGAGGAGCCGATGCGCTTTGCCGCGCGTTCGAGTTCCAAGGCTCCGGTCACAACCGATCGCACGGCGCGGATTTTCTGCCACTTGGCGGCGAGATCGTTGTTGATCCATTCGGGCAGAACGTCGGCAAAGGCTTCGAGGTGGATTGAGCCGGTCGCACCCGGATTGAGCTGCAGCCACGCTTCCTCGGTTGTGAACGACAGGATCGGCGCCAGCCACTTCATCACTGCATCGCAGATCATATCGACTACGGTCAGCGCCGCCTTGCGCTTGGAGGACGATTGCGCCTCGCAGTAGAGCGTGTCCTTGCGGATATCGAAATAGAACGCAGACAGTTCAGTGTTCATGAACTGCGACAGCACCGAGACGACTTTGCGATAGTCGTAGGTCTCGTAAGCCGCGCTGATCTCGACATCGAGTTCGGCAAGGCGATGCAGCATCAGGCGTTCGAGCTCGGGCATATCGGCATACTGCACAGCATCGCCCGGCTGCAGGTGCGCGAGCGCGCCCAGCATCCAGCGCAGTGTATTGCGCAGCTTGCGATAGTTTTCTGACGCGGTTTTGAGGATTTCCGGCCCGATGCGCAGATCGTCGGAATAATCCGACGACGCCACCCACAGCCGCAGAATATCGGCACCCGATTTTTCGATGACCGTCTGCGGCGCGACGACGTTGCCCGAGGATTTCGCCATTTTCGCGCCCTTCTCGTCGAGCACGAACCCATGGGTCAGAACGACGTCGTAAGTCGCGTGCCCGCGCGTGCCGCAGCTTTCCAGCAGCGAGGAATGGAACCAGCCGCGATGCTGGTCGGAGCCTTCGAGGTACATGACGCGGTCAAAGCCGCCTTCGTCTTTGCGCAGCGTGGCGAGGTCTTCGCGTTTCTCTAACGTGAAGGCGTGCGTGCACCCGCTATCGAACCAGACATCGAGAATATCGCGCACCTGATCCCAGTCAGCCATTTCCTTTGGCGGCACGAGACCGCCGAGAAAGCGTTCCTTGGCACCGTCAGCAAACCAGACGTCGGCACCCTCCGCCTCGAAGGCGGCGATGATGCGCTTTTGCAGTTCGCCCGATTGGGCGAAGTCGCGCGAAGGCGCGAGCTGCTCGGTTTTGGTATTGCGGAACACGCAGATCGGCACGCCCCACGCCCGCTGACGCGAGACCACCCAATCGGGCCGTCC
>JANNUW010000285.1:0-15014 GCA_031414095.1 Hyphomicrobium sp.
CCGATTTTGGGATTGACCTGAATCTGATTGACCCCGTTGAGCCGGTATTCGATCGGATCTTCAACCGTAAAGACCTTGCGCTCGGAGCTATTCAAGGCGCTGAGGGCGGTGTAGAGCGTCGTGGTCTTGCCGCTGCCGGTCGGGCCTGTGACCAGAATGATGCCGTTGGGTTGCTGCAGGATCGAGCGGAATGACGCAAGCGCCGCGCCATCGAAACCAAGCGCCTTGAAATCAAGCGCGACGTTCGAGCGATCGAGAATGCGCAGCACGACGCTTTCACCGCACATGGCCGGCATGGTCGAGACACGCAAATCGATATCGCGGCCGCGCACATTGATGCGGATGCGGCCGTCCTGCGGCAGACGGCGTTCAGCGATGTTGAGTTGCGCCATGATCTTGATGCGTGAACTCAGCGCTGCACGCACAGAGAGGGTGAGCGTTTCAACAGTGTGCAAAACGCCATCGATGCGCAGCCGGACGCGCACACTGTCTTCGCGCGGTTCGATGTGAATGTCCGATGCCTGAGCCGTCACGGCGCGCTCGACGAGACTTTGCACCAGCCGGATGACGGGCGCCTCGCTCGCCATGTCTTCGAGACGGCGCACGTCGTCATCGTGGCCGGTATCGCCATCGTCACGCGCGGACAGCGGATCAGCCTGGGCCGCGCCGCCCTTTTGTCCATAGAGCCGGTCGATGCACTGATCGATGTCGGCAGCGACGGCGAGCTTTGTTGCAATCCGCCGATCAAGTAAAAACGCAAGCGCATCGACGGCGCCGCTGTTGAAGGGATCGGCGACGGCGACCACGACACAATCTGGCTCGTCGGCAATGGGCACCATGCAGGCGGACTTGAGGAAGGCCGGCTTCACATCGATGCCCGCCAGCGCACTGTGGGGAAACGCGCCCGCGGAGACCAGTTCTTTGCCGATCAGCGCCGCGACGATCGATGCCAGCGATTGGTCGTTAATGAGGCCAAGCCGCGTCAGCGCCAGATCGAAGCGCTCATTGGCTTGCAGACGCGCCCGCTGGGCCCGTGCCAGACCCAGTTCGTCGATCAGGCCGCGTTGCGTCAGCACCGCACTCAACTGGGCGACGAAGTCGTCGCTGCGCGGATCGGGAAGTTCGCGAACGGATGGCGCATTTTCCAATTGCATAAGTCGCTTTCAGCTCATCAATTTGCGAAATGAGACTTCAAGGTTTGTAATGCTGAGCTATTATACGCTGATCGCAACGCGATGTTGAGCGGGTTGGCACGAATTAACCCCAACGCGGAAGTTATTTGTGGAAGGACTAAGGGTGCCGTGACGTCGTTAGCCCAGGATTTGAACGCTGTGGTCCGACGGGGATTTGCCTGGTGGACAGGGGAACTCGCAAGCCTATTGCCAAAAAGGTTGCGCGGGGGCTTGGCGGCAAGTAGTGCGGACACTGTCGTTGCCGTGCACAACGGCCGGCTGTCGCTTATCGCCGAGCCGCGCGGCGCGCAGTCTCGCAATGCAGGTTCGCGGACAGATGCCGCTCCCTTAACGGAGCAGGCGCTGCTTGATGCTATCGCGCGCAAAAGCCGGCCGGGCCGGACCATGCCCGTTCGGTTGCGTCTACCTTTTGAAGCGTGTCTTGTCCGGCGCATCGAAGTTCCCGAGCGCGCGCGTGGCGACGCGGCCAGCATTCTCGCTCTGGACATGGAGCGTTCGACGCCGCTCAACGCAGCCGACATCTATACTTCCCATTACGCCGATGCGGGCCGCGCGCAAAACGGCGTCATCGGCTTCACGCAATTGATCGTCAAGAAAAGCGCCATCGACGGCGCCATTGAACGGTTGCAATCGGCTGGAGCGCACATCGAGACAGTCGAGTGTTGGAGCGAAGATGGCCGCTCGGTACTGCCAGTCAACTTTCTGAAGGCGACATCGGCCGGCATCTCCGCGCCGGGCGCGCGCGCCCGGCGCACGGCGCTGCTTTTGGGCAGTCTAACAGCGGCGTTGGCCGTCAGCGCAATTTCTACTGCTTTTGTGCGCCATCAAAAGGCGCTCATACAGCTCGAACAGCAGACGGCTGAAGCCCGGGTGCGCTTATCAAAGCTCGAAGCTGTGAAAAGCGACAACGCTGCCGCCGTCCAGGAAGCGCAATCTGTTTTGCAACTCAGCGCCGCGCGCACCCCGGTTGTACGGGTGCTCGACGAACTCACCCAACTCCTGCCGGATAGCGCTTTTCTGACCGAGTTCAGTGCCGATGGCGACACCGTCGGCATCTCGGGCTTTGCCAAGCGCGCGGCAGGCCTGGTGCCTCTTCTCGAGCGCTCGCAGATGTTTGCCGGCGCGACTTTGAGCGCGCCCGTGACCTTCGACAGCGGACTCGATCAGGAACGCTTCAGCTACAGCCTCCGCCTGCGGCACCCTGCGCGGCCCGATGCCGCCGCACCGCCCGACACACCCGAAACTGACGGGTCTGCCGATCGCGGCATTCTCCCTCCGGGAGACGCACCATGATCGCATTGCTCCGATCCATCGCGGGAAAGTTGGCAGCTCTGTCGATATTGGCTGTGCTCGCCTACTGCGTCATGGCTTTCATCGTTAGTCCACTCGCCGCGAACTACGCCAATCTTGAAGACGGCATCGCGGGCCAGCGCGCGCTACTGGGCGGACTGCTCGCAGCCGTTTCGAAAGCCGAAGCCGGGCAGGCAAGCAGCTCCGGGGAAAATCCCGTGAACCCCGCGCACGTTTATCTCGACGGCGAGAGTGATGCCATCCGGGTTGCCGGACTGCAATCGATCCTCAGCGAGGCCGCGCAGGGCATCGGCGCGCGGCTGTCAAGTACCCAGGCAGTGCAAGCCCGCATCCAAAAAGGCGTAAGGCTGGTGGGCGTGCAGACGCAGCTCACAGCCCGCCTTGAACACCTGCAAAAATTTATCTTCGAACTCGAAACCGCTCGGCCGAGATTGTTTATCGAGACCCTGCACGTGTCGCGTGGACCCGACCGCGAAGGCCAAGAGGTCAGCGATCTCGACGTGCGGCTTGTGGTCCTGGGCGCAGCGCCGCGCGAGGTGGCCAAGCCATGAGCAGCTCGTCACGCGGCCTCCTCGTTCCCTACCTGTCGCTGGTCGCGGCTGGCCTTGGCTTTTTAAACTGGTGGCAAGCCAATACGCCGATCGACACCACGCCAATCGTGCCCATCGAAAACGCTGACACGGCGCCTATCGCGGAGCTAAGTCCTGCAAGAGTTCAAACGGATCTACGTTCCTTGAGCGAACTGTCGGAAACCACTAGAAGGCCGTTGTTTCGCTCCGACCGCAAACCACCTGCCAGTTCCACAATCGAAAAGTCCGCTCCGGCACCCGAAGCAGCAGTCGCGGCAGCTCCTGCGTCCGCTGACACGTTGCGGTTGATCGGCATGATGCGGTCGGGCAATGCAGCCGGGCGCGCGCTGATCCGTGTTGCCGGTTTGCCTAATGCCGCTTGGGTTGAAGTCGGCGGCGAGGTCGGCGGTTGGACAGTTGGAAAAATCGAAGCCGACCGCGTGCTCATCGAGCGCAACGGCGACAGGGCCGAACTAAAGCTGTTCGCGCCAAACCCCGCCGAGACCCAAAAGCCCTAGCAGGCAATCCGTCGTCAGCACTCTCATAGTCTACGGGGACGGACTCGTCGCGGCCGTCTTCGCCGGGCCCGCTGGCACAGTCGGTGCGGCCGGCGCGTTGGCCTCGAGGTAGACCATCAAATCATCGACATCGCTGTCCGAGAGACCGAGGTTCGGCATGCTGACGCCGGGATACTTCGCGTCGATTGCAACCGCGGCTGGATCTTGGGCGGCGCGCAATGCATCGGGATTTAGCAGGTAGCGTCGTAACCAAGCCGGGTCGTGACGTGCGCGCACGCCCGCAAGGTCCGGCCCCACTAGATCACCTTGGCCAATCGTATGACACGCGGCGCAAGCCTTGATGAACAGCCCCTTGCCCGGCGTCCCGCTGATAACTGTCGCGCTTCGAATGCTGTCTCCAGCCACGAGCGGTTGCACGATGCTACGCCACTTGGGGTCCATATTGCGGATGGTCGCGACCAGTTGATCGGTATCGGAGAACATGGAATCGCGGCCCCATTCACCGGTGCTGCCGTTTCCTAAAATGACATCGTTGCGATGCTCACCCAAAGAGCGCGAACGCTCGCCGAGCTTGTGGCGGATCATATCGATATCATCAGGCTTTCCGGTCAGAAACAGCCAGCCGGGTCCAGCCTTGTAAGTCTCTGCGTACTTTTTGAGCAACTCCGGCCCGTCCATGACCGGGTCGAGCGTGATCGAATAGAAAAAAATATCACGGCCGACGGCGTCACCGAGGCGGTCCTTGACCTCGGCCAAGCGCGCGGTCGTCAAAGGGCAGATGTTGGAACAGCTCGTGTAAATGAAATTGATAACGACGATCTTGTCTTTGACGAGATCGTCATAGAAGCGAAACGTGCGGCCATCGTGCGAGACAACGGGAAGGTTGGTGAAGTAGGTGGCGTCCCACGGCGACGAAGACGGCGAAGTGCCGGCACCGGCTGGCGAAGCGATCCGGCTTAAACCAGTGCCGAGCATGACCGCCAGCGCAACGAGTCCGAGGAACCCAAGCCCACTCACGGGTCCGCATACAGGCACTGGCTGGCAAAGCCGCGCGATCAAATCTCGCAAGCAGGTACGCATTCTCGATCCTGGACTTTCGGCCTAAAAAAAAGAAAGGTGGCGCTGGCTCGACGCCACCTTTTGCAAAATTATTTACTGCTCAGCTTACTCCGGCGTGGATCGCCCTCGGGCAAGATTTCAGGCCTCATGAACGTAACGCCGTCTTGAGTTGGGATCGGCGTCGGCGAAACAGCCATCTGCGGCTCGCCGTTGTCAGTCAGCACCTGAAAGCGCTGTAACATCCCCCAATCCTCATGAACGGTGTTGTGGCAGTGGTTCACATAAGATCCGCCAAACTCCCCGAACTGCACCTGGAACTGCACCTGACCTCCCGGCCGCAAGCGCCAGACATCCTTGCGCACCAGCCGCTCGGTGGCAGGGATCGCAGCCGTTCCCCGGTTCATCGTGACACCTTCTTCGAAATGAAGATGGATCGGATGATCCCAGCCGCCGCCACTGTTGATATAGGTCCAGTGCTCAACTTCTCCGGGCTTAGGAACGAGCATTGAGATGCGATTGGCATTCAGCGAGTGCGTGCGTTCTCCATTGACCTTGATGACCCAAGGCAAGAAATCCTTGTCTTCGCAGCTGGGGTTGCAGCCGCCATTTGCCGAACTCGCATTCGTCGCGTCCATTTTGAATTCGACGATGCGCTGGCGCACGGGCGTCACGATCGGGATCTGCTCTGTCAACGAAGAAGGCACGCGGCTGCGATCGTGGTCGGTCGATCGTAGCACGACGCCGGGAACATCGACGCTCTGCACCGCGCTGACAACGCGAAACTCTATAAGCGGACCGACCGCGGGGTCTTCCGATACACCCTTGTTGGCCTTTTCGATCGACAGCGCTTTGTCGGGCAGGCGGCCGTCAGTCTGGCGCATCAGGTTGATCATCCTGACCTTGCTGCCGACTTTGAACTTCGAGAAGTCGACAACGATGTCATACCGCTCGGCGGTGCCCATCTCGTCCAATTCGGTGAGGGTAATCGGGTTGACGACGAGATTGCCGTCGTTGGCGATGAACTGAATTGGAACGGCTTTGCCAGTCAGATCTGCCAATACGAGCTTGATGAAACGCGACATGCACGCGTTTAGTATGCGGAAGCGGTACTTGCGCGGCAACACCTGCAAGAACGGCGCGTACGTATTGTTGACGCACATGATGTCGCCGAGGAAGCCGTCCGTATTGAAGATGTCGAAAAACAACTGACCATCAGGCTTGAAAGCGCAATCCGAAATGATCAGATTGACGTCGAAATCGACATTGCCGTAGTCGAGCAGCTTGCCGCTCGGCAGACGCAAATTCACGCCATCGTCGATCTCTTCGTTGCCGCGATCAGGTCCGCTGTAATAATTGATCGCTCCAAGGTTGCCCTTATAGACGTTCTCAGCGGTAAAAAAGAAGCGGTGATCGTGGAACCACATCGAGCCTTGCAACTCGCGGAAGTCGCCCGCCACGAGTTTCAACCCGCCGTTGCCATCTGGGCCCGACGCTCTGCGGTCTGTTGCGCCCGTATTGATCTTGTCGCGCCGCGCCAGCGTCGTGCCCCAGCGGTAGTCGAAAAAAGTGCCGGGGAAATGGAAGGCGTTGTTGGCGCCGTCGCTTTCCGCGCCGTTGTGGGCGTTATGGAAATGCGTTGAGATCTCATTGCGGCCAAACCCGTTATTGTATGTCCGTTCGACGGGCAGGTTATTGTAGATGCGCGTCAGAATGGGTTCGCCATAGCGGCCCTTAATCAGCGGTGGAACCGATTTGCCCCGCGCGAGCCGGCCACGGCCGAAACTCCAAACACTGTTGGGATCCTGATGCGGCATGAGATCGTGGTAGTAGGTGTCGGCCTCGCACTGGCCCATCGAAAATACGTATCCGACCTTTGGAAAGAATTCATCCCAACGCTGGTGGGCAAAGAATTGACCCGGCGGGCGGCCTTCCATCGGTCCCCGGTTGGTGAGCGGATTGCGGAAGGGATTTGGCGAAGGGCCGGTGTAGGTATTGTAGTCGGTGTGATAGGACATCCTCCGGGCGTCCGGCTCGGAACTGTCATCGGGAAACTGCGCATGACCAAACGCATTTTTGGTGAGTGTGATCGGCTGCTGAACATCAAGCCTGTGCAGCGACTGACTGAATTTCGTCGCGCCGAAGAGAGGGCTGCGCGGCACGCCGGTCGGCACCAGCGCGAAGGCGCTTGGAGCATAAGGGCTGAGGCCGTTTTTGAAAGCGAGCGCACCGCCGGCCGTGAAGATGCCCCAGCGCATCAACTCGCGGCGCGAGACTTCCCCGTGCGAAAGCGCTTTCACAATTTCCGCTCTGTTGTTGCGGGCGTCTTGTGCTTCTTTTTGCCGGCGGCGGCTTTCTTTTTCATCAATATACATGAGCGCACCCCGGAAATTTTATCAGTTTACTGATTTACGACCAAGAGTTGGTGTTGGTCTTATTCAATAAATATTATGTGGCCTGCGGCGCGCCGCCGATACGGACCAAAGTCCGAGACCAAGGGGTCCATCCGGCTGCCCTTTTGACCAAGCCCTCTGCGAGCAACTAAGCGCCCGTCGCTCATCTTCGAACCAGAACCTCGGGGCCGAACGTGCTCTAATGCTTTGTTACAAAATATGATTCACGTGCCAGCTGCGAACCAAAGTGTTCGCATCCCAGACGATCAGGCTCAAGCGAACGAGTGTGGACAACGCCATGAATGATGCGGCCCGGCAACTACGCCCGCTCGACTTGCACGCCCGAATCGCGGCCCAGTTGAGCGAGTGAACTTGCTATGAAATCCGGTCATTAGCAGCGTTACGCAAATGGCCCGGATCACGACAGGCGTCGCATGCTTATCGGATCAAGAAAGCGATCGGGACCCTTCCGGCAGCGCTGTAAAAAGGCTGCACGAACGATTGCCGCCGCTTGCCTTGCCGCTACAATCGGAGCCTGCTCGCTGGCGTCGGAACAATTGGCTCTGCCGACCCCCATCGGACCCTCGGGAACGGAAACCGGGACCTTGCCCAACCCCCGAGGCGTGGCACTGGGCGACCCGGCGACAGCTGGCGCCAACAGAAGCCACACCTATGAAGGCGGAGCTGACTTCACGAAGTCGCCTGGACGGCCGCAGGCAAGAGCTTTCGGCGCCGTCAGCGGCGAAGGCGTGACACTCAACCTTGTCGGCGCGAGTATCCCGGAAGCCGCTAAAGCCGTGCTCGGCGACGTAATGGGCGTCAATTACACGGTCAGTGACAAGGTCCAGGGGTCGGTGACCTTGCAAACGGCCAAGCCCGTGAGCAAAGACGGCATTCTTGAAATATTCGAATCCGTGCTGGCATCGAGCGATGCCGCCCTGCTAGTCGACGGCGGCGTTTACCGCGTGGTGTCGCGCGAAGAGGCGTTCAATTCCGGCAAGCCGCTAAGAGAAAACGGCAGCCTCGCCAAGCGAACTCCGGGCATGTCGTCTGAAATTGTCCCGTTGCGATACGTATCGGCCGTCGAAATGGAGCGCATTCTAAAATCGGTGGCGCCCCAAGGGGTCATTGCCCGTGTCGACAGCGCGCGCAATCTCCTGATCCTGACGGGTACACGATCTGATCTCGCCTCAATGATCGAAACCGTCAACGTGTTCGACGTCGACTGGATGCGCAACATGTCGTTTGGCATTTTCCCGATCGAGACCGGCGACACCGAAGCCATTGCCCAGGAACTCGATACCGTTTTTGCCAATGATCGCGATAGCCCGTCCAAAGGCATCGTCCGTTTCATACCCAACGCGCGTATGAAAGCCATTGTCGTGATCACGTCGCGCCCGGAATACTTGAAAAAGGCCGAAGTCTGGATCAAGCGCATCGATATGGCCGGCGAAGCCACTGAAAAGCGTGCCTATGTCTATAATGTGCAGTACCGGCCCGTGCAGGAACTGGCGCAGTTGCTGCAAAAAATCTACACGGCGCGCGATCCATCGCGCACAGTTCAAGTGCGTGACACGACGCTGAGCGCGGCCGCGCCGATCGACGGCCCGTTTGCCGGCACCGAAGTTCCCGCCGACCCTGCCACCTCCCGCGCTTGGACCACCGGTCCATCTCCGGTGCCCCAGCCCCTTGCCGCGACAAGCACGCAACGAACGATATCGACATCAACCAGTGGGCCTGTTGCGGCCGCCGCGCCCGGCATGCTGCCCGCCGCCGACAGCGCAACACCAACGCTTTTGCCCGCCGACGCCCTTGCAGCTGCCGGGCTCGCACGGCCCATTCTGGACGACCGCAACGATGGCATCTCGATCGTCGCCGACGAAGGCAACAACGCGCTCGTGATCTCGGCAACGCCGTCGGAAATCAAACGCATCCGGCAAATACTTTCGCAGATCGACGTCATCCCCGTGCAACTTCTGCTCGAAGCCACGATCGCGGAAGTCACGTTGAACGACGACTTGAAATTCGGCGTGCGCTGGTTCTTCGAAAAGAGCGGCAACGAGTTCAAGCTGACCGATACGCTCGCCACGGGCGCCATTGGAGCGATCGCGCCGGCCTTTGCCGGATTCTCGTATTTCCTCAATATGCCTAATGCCAAGGTTGCGCTGAACGCGCTCGCGGATATTACGAATGTCAACGTCGTGTCGTCACCATCGCTGATGGTCCTCAACAACAAGCGCGCCATTTTGCAGATCGGCGACGAGGTGCCCGTCGCCACCCGCTCGGCGGTAACTGTTATTAATCCCGATGCCCCGATCGTTAATTCAATCGAGTTCCGGCATACTGGCGTGCTGTTGAACATCACGCCGCGCGTCAGCGACGATGGCCGCATTCTGCTCGAAATCGACCAGGAAATCAGCGACGCCAAGGCGACCACTTCGTCGACCATCGACTCGCCCACCATTCAACAGCGGCGTATAAAGACGACAGTGGCTGTCAATGACGGCGGCACTGTCGTGCTGGCGGGAATGATGCAGGATCGGGCCACCCGTACGCGCCAGCAGGTTCCCCTGATTGGCGACATTCCGATCATCGGCAACGCCTTCAAGAACAAGGATGATGCGATCACACGAACCGAGTTGCTGATTGCAATATCGCCCCATGTCGTGAAGGATAATCGCCAGACGAACGAGATCGCGGCCGAATTCCGCGATAGATTGAACTTCAACACGCGACCGCAGCGCGCCACGCCGCCCGAGCACAGGGAAACTCTCGACCGCATCGCGCGCTGAGGTCGTTGCCAGGATTGACCGCCGATGGAGACCCTGCGCGAGGCACCAAAGCCGCCGGCCGACAAGGGCTTCATCCTCATCGTCGTGCTGTGGGCGGCCGTGCTTCTGGCGCTTCTGGCTGCTGGATTTTCAGCGTCCGTGCGCAATCATGTTCGCTCGATGGCAAGTGCAATGGAGCGGACACGGGCCGAGGCTTTCGCCGATGCTGGTATCAATCTGGCGTTGCTCGACCTGGTCTCCGCCCGTCGAGACACCACTTACGAAAGCCGGTTTTCGGGTTCACAGCGGTCCGCGCTCTGCAGGGCCGGCACGGACGCACTCTTAACCATTCGCATCGAAGACGAAGCCGGCAAGGTCAACATCAACCTCGCCAATGCACGGCTCTTGATGGCCTTATTCATCGGCCTTGGAGGCTCACAGGAACAGGCCGCCGATTACGCCGGCCGCGTGCTCGACTTCAGGGACGGCGACAGCCAAGCGCGTGCTCGTGGCGCGGAGCTATCCGAGTACATCGCTGCTGGACAGACGATGGGGCCCAAGAACGCGCCTTTTGGAACGGTCGACGAGCTTGACCAAGTGCTTGGACTGCCGGCCGAGGTCACGGCCCAGATTAAACCGTTCGCCACAGTCGTATCCGGCATGGCCGGAGTTGACGCGAGTAAACTTCAGCCTGCCCTGTTGGCTCTATTGATCGCGGGTGCGCGCGAGACCTCGGCCGCTGGGTTCGATGCTACCGGCCTGCCGGCGGAATTTTCCGAGCGATCCAGCCAGGGCGCCTACACGATCTCGGCCACCGCCCGCATGGCGTCAGGCATCCAGTATGTTTCGAAATCTATCGTCGCGTTTCCGGTCCGCTCGGAGCTTGGCTATGTGCTGAAGCAATGGCGGCACGGCAGCGTTGACGATACAGACGCGCTGCTGGCGGCCGGCAGCGCCGAGCCACCGCCATGTTGATAAAACGAGACAAGCGAACTGCAGCGACACTTATTTCATATGAGTTTCATAACGGCCCGGACGCGGCTCGGCGTAATAGTAGTGCTGCGGCCCCGCCTGCGAATGGGCGTCTCGCAGGCGCCTCTGGCAGTAGCGCTTGCCGTTAATTTCCCAATAGCAATAGCTGCCGCAGAACTCTTCGCCGCGGTCGTAGTAACAACCCCGGGCCTCGGCCGGCGGCAGCTCGACAATCGCATAAGGCCGGCGGCTTTGCGCCGATGCATCGACGGCAAAAGCGCTGAGTGCCGCCAAGAGCGGAATGACACTTGCTGTGACGTGGTAGGTTCGCAAAACGCGGGCCTCCGGCTGACGGCGGTGCTGCAATTTCTGGCTGGCAACCGCCGGTCGCCCGGCGGCATCACTCAAGTAGCGAAACTACCGTGAGTCGAGGGACATGGGACCATGATAACGACTGTCACCAACAGGCATCGTGCCCGTCATGGGGTGGCGCATGAAGATTAAATCGCTGCTGTTGCCGCCCGCCGGCACTTTTTTGCCCGGATGGGTGGCAGCGCTTGCAGCGGCTTACGCAGCGCTCGCCCTGCCCGCTGTCTGGCAGCAGGCAATGCCGTCGCATGTCATCCTTATTAGCGCCGCTCTGGCAGCCGCCTTGATCGCACTCTCCGTCATCGATCTCATGACATTCAGACTGCCAGACGCGCTGACCCTGCCGCTCACGGCGAGCGGGATCATCCTGGCGGGCATCCTGAATTGGGACAGTTTCGGCTGGCGGACCGGAGCCGCGATTATCGGCTTTTGCTCGGCCTATGGGGTTGCGCGCCTTTACGAAGCGGTGCGGGGACAGAGCGGCCTGGGCCTGGGGGATGCAAAATTATTTTCAGCGTCAGGGGCTTGGGTGGGAGCTGGCGGCCTCGCGTCGGTTCTCCTTTATGCGTGTTTGACGGCGCTCCTGGCGGCCCTCGCCGAACACGTCCGGCAAGCGCGCAGCGGCAGATCTGATGTATCGATGAGCACGGCCATTCCGTTTGGTCCGTTCCTTGCTGCTGGGACCTGGCTGGTGTGGCTCTACGGGCCGATCGCTTAAGCGTTTGACGCGGACGGGCGTTGAGCCGCTCAACGCAGCCGAGCCTTGCTCGCAACCGTCAATGCCGGTTACGCTCAACTTAACAAGTTTTAGCGGTGAGAACCTGAAGTCATGAACAGCCTGCACGCGATGCGATCTGGCCGCCGGCGCTATCAAACGCAAGACGATCGGCTGGGCGAGGCGGGCTATACGCTTCTCGAGTTGCTGGTCGTTCTCGGCATCATCGTGCTCATCGCCACGATCGCGGCACCGCAAGTGTTGCGCTATCTGGGCAAGGCACGCACCGACACGGCGAAGGCGCAAATCAGCGCCGTTTCGACGGCCTTGGAATTATATGCCCTCGACGCCGGCAGTTTTCCACCGCAACAGGTAGGCCTGCAAGCTCTCGTGCAGCAGCCGCAGGGTCAGACGCGCTGGCGCGGCCCCTATTTAAAGAGATCAAGCGGTTTGAGTGATCCCTGGGGCCAGCCCTACCGCTACCGGTATCCCGGCCGCAGCGGCCAGCCTGAGGTGTTCACACTCGGCCGCGACAACGCTCCAGGTGGAGCCGACGAAGATCAAGACGTCACCAACTAGCGAGCAAACGCGCAGTCATTTGCGGCCGTCGGCTTTTTCGTTTTTCATATGGGCGATGACGGCTTCGACGCGATTGCGCGCCTGAAGCTTTTGCAGAACGCCCGTCATGTAATGCTTGACGGTTTTTTCGCTGAGCGTCAGCTTGCGCGCGATCTCCTTGTTGGTGAGACCAGCGGACACTTCGTTTAATATCTGCTCTTCCCGATGCGTCAGCTCGACTTCCGGACGGTGAACCGGTTTATCGGCCGTCCGCCGCCGCATTTTTTGCAGCAACCGCGCTGCAAACTGAGGTGTAATGTAGGTTTCGCCCCTGTGCACGGCATGCACGGTCGCAATCAGGTCGGACCCGGTGACACCCTTAAGCACATAACCATGTGCACCCGCTTCCATGGCGGCGGTCACGTCCTCTTCGCGCTCGGAAACGGTCAGCATGATCGTTTTGACTGTGGAAAAACGATCAGCGATGGCGCGAGCCGCTTCGATTCCCCCGCCCGGCATCGAGATATCGAGAAGCATGACGTCGGGCAGATGCTCAGCCGCAATGCTCACGGCGTCGGCGCTCGATCCGCCAATGGCGACGACCTCCAGGCCGGCATCAGATCTCAGCGTCCCCGCCACACCTTCGCGCAGCAAAGGATGATCGTCGACGACAGCCACGCGGATCAGGTCAGCCATGACGCTCCTTGCCTGTTGTTAGCGGGAAGCGGACGCGAAGCCGAGTGCCTGCTCCTGGTGCTGATTGAATTTCGAGCGATCCCCCGAGGGTCTCGACCCGATTGCGTAAGCCTGCCAGACCGATCCTCTCGTTCTGACCGAGCTTTTGTTCGACGCTAAAGCCCTGGCCTTCGTCCTCAACCGTAACTTCGATCGACGCGTTCAAGAGATGCGCACTCAACTTCTGACCCTTGCCGGCTGCGTGGCGGAAGGCGTTGTTGAGGCCCTCTTGAGCAAACCGGAATAAACATATTGTAACCGGCAGCGGCAACCGCGGCGGCAGCGCGGTGACGGCCAACGCGACGGCCGTGCCCGTCGCCCGTTCATGCGCCCGGGCGGCAATGCCCAGCGCATCCGAGGGCGAAATCTTTTGCAATTCTGGAAGAGCGAGGCCCGACGATATGTTGCGGATTTCACGCAGCGCATCGTTGGTCGCCTGACGGATAACGGGCAGCACACTGCCGTTCACAGGTGCGTTGCCACGCGCCTTTTCAGCCGCCTGCACGAGCGGCGTCAGTTCGTCGAGACGCAGCAGCGCCAGCGCCAAATGCTGCGCTGGCCCGTCGTGCAAATCCGAGCTGATACGGCGCAAGAAACGCTCATTGAGGTCTATCCCCCGCCGGTTGGCAAGCTGAAGCTCGTGACGCAAGACAGCATTTCGCTCCGCCAAAATTTCGCCCTGCGTGCGCTGGCTTTCGAGGTCAGACTGGTGCCGCTCCATACGGCGGCTCGCACCCATCGCACCGGCAAACATCAGACCGGTCAGAGCCAGCATCAGCCCGCCGACGATGGGCAGGATATTTTTAGTCGAGCGCTCGAGAATGCCAACCAGATCGCTGGCATCTTTGCGAAATTCGGCAACGGCGACGACGCCGTGTGAATGGGCGGCGCGGACCGGAACGTAGATGGCCAGCACCGGGTTCGCGGCCGCAGTGTTTGCCGGCTGACCTGTGAATTGACCCGTGACGTGTCCCGCCAGCGCGGCGGCAAAATCGCCAGCAAAGGGCATCTTTCCTACGGCCAGAGATTGCTCACTTGCAAAAATGATCGTGCCGTCCGGCTGCCAGATCGTGGCCGGCTTCAGCGGTTCGCCGGAAAACGCTTGATCCACAACACGCGTGAGGGCCTGCCCATTTGGTGAGGTAGCCTGACCAGTGTTCGTCAGCGCTTTGCCGACCGGCACCATCGTCATTTGCAGCGGCCACGCCAATTGTCCCGCGACGGCTGCAATCACCGCGCTTTCGATGCGGCTTGTAATCCAACTGCTCAACACTGCCGTGCTGCCCAGGAAAACAATAGCCGCCAACGCAGCTAGCTTAGGTGCGAGCAGAGGCACATGGCTTGAAAACACTGCGCGTGCCGGCCATCCGGCAAAGCGATCGGACCATGGTCTGAGCGCCGGACCGACCAAGGCCTCCACACGTGACGCGACTTCTGGACCTAGCATCATCTCTCGCATTCGATAAAAATGTTCCAACGAAATAGGGACTTTATTCATCTTTGTAACCAGCGTTGCAAGCCTTCAGGCGAAAGACCGTTCGGAAAAGTATGACAACCAACACATCAGCAAACGAACGATCCTGCGATTTTCAGAAGCAAGTCCCGTTCCAGAAATTAAGTTTTGCACGCCGGAATTCTGAATCCACCGCCAGCTAAAGCCACGCGAAAAGCGAAGCGCGACGGCTTTCTCTGTCCTCAAGATACTAGCCCAAACTTGGAGTACCCGACATGGCCAGCAGCTTTACCGTTAATCTCGGCGATCTCAACAAGATCCTCGACCAGATCAAGATCGCTGAGCAACATGCCGGCAATCAGGATCAGAACGCCGGCGCGGTAAACGTGGCCGGCCAGAAC
>JANNUW010000286.1:0-1319 GCA_031414095.1 Hyphomicrobium sp.
GCAGTCTCGACAGCCTGACCTCACACGTCATGTTTTTCGCGAAATCGCCTGAAGTGTTGGCGACCGTGAAGGGCTGGAAGGGCGCGACGCAGGTAGCGGCCGCCGATGAAGCCAACGCTAAACGCGCGCCGTGGACCGACGACTACTCGAACGTGCTCGGCGCGATCCTGCGCAAACGCGGGTTTTAAGCACAACAGCGCGGCTCCGACGAACGCAACGCCGGCATCCCCACCGCTGTCATCCTCGGGCTCGTCCCGAGGACCCAGGGTTCAGCGAGTTTGGACGAGATGGGACGACGCGATCTGCTCCTTATGGTTCCACGCAACGTTGGGTATCCCCGCCGCTGTCATCCTCGGGCTTGTCCCGAGGACCCAGGGTTCAAGCTAGTCTGTACGAAAGGGACGGCGCGATCTGCGCCTTTGGTTGCCAACGCAACGTCGGCATCCGGCGATGGTTGGGTCCTCGGGACAAGCCCGAGGATGACACCTATGTAGACGCGAATATCACGAGTCTTGTCCCACCCCGCCGCTGTCATCCCCGCTTTGGCATTTAATACATCTTTGACTTTTCGCTGGCAGCCATGCCCTTGGTTTCTTTGACCATGGCGTTGACGGCGTTGGCCATCACGCGGATGTCGTTCAGCAGCGTGCAGAACTGATAGCCTTCGGCATAGCGCTTGGCCGCGGTCGCCGGTCCGTCGGTGTGGACGCCAGCGATTTTGCCAGCGGCCCGGGTCTTCTTGGCGATTTCCGCGATCGCGGCCAGCACCCCCTTGTCTGACGGATCGAGCGTCGGTGGATGACCCATCGAGATCGAAAGATCGCCTGGTCCCACGTAGACGCCGTCGAGACCTTTGACCGCTAGGATCTCGTCAAGATTTTTGATCGCTTCCGTGGTTTCGATCATCGCGATCAGCAGGATCTCGTTATTTGCGTGCTGCGGATAATCGGCGCCGGCGTAGTGAGCCGCTCGGAACGGGCCGATGCTGCGTGCACCCATTGGCGCATAGCGGCCGGCCTGCACCAGCGCCTCAGCTTCCTTCTTGGTGTTGATCATTGGGCAGATGATGCCGTAGGCGCCGGCATCGAGTACGCGCATGATGTCGGCCGGATTGTTCCAGGGGACGCGCGCCATCGGTGTCGCATCGCTGAGGCAGATCGCCTGCAGCAGCGGCACCACGTCATTGATGTCGAGCGCACCGTGCTGCATGTCGAGAGCAACGCTTTCGAAGCCTTGCGCCGCATAAATCTCGGCTGCGAATGAACTCGGGATAGACACCCAGCCGTTGACGGTGCGCTTACCCTCGGCAAGCATTTTCT
>JANNUW010000287.1:0-1286 GCA_031414095.1 Hyphomicrobium sp.
CCACCACCGGAGCATGGCGCGACCGCGTCCAGACCAACGGCGGCGCAGTGTCAGCGTCAGCCGCCCGCGCCGCGATCTATCTGCGCGTCTCCACCGGCCGGCAGGCCGAGCATGATCTGTCGATACCGGACCAGCGTCGACAAATTCAAATGTGGTGCGAGGCGCGGGGCTTCGCGCTCGTGGGCGAGTATGTCGAGGCTGGCGCTTCGGCAACCGATGACAAACGGCCGGAGTTCCAAGCCATGATCGACCGGGCGTGTTCAGGCGACGATGCGGCCGAACAGATCATTGTGCATTCCTTCTCGCGCTTCATGCGCGATAGTTTTCAGTTCGAGTTCTATATTCGCAAGCTTGCTAAACACGGCGTGAAGCTGATCTCCATTACCCAAGAAATTGGTGATGATGATCCTGCCCAGCTGATGATGCGCAAAGTCATCGCTCTCTTCGACGAGTATCAGTCCAAGGAAAACGCCAAGCACGTTCTGCGTGCAATGAAGGAGAATGCGCGGCAGGGTTTTTGGAACGGTGCCAAGCCACCGTTTGGCTATCGGACCATTGTCGTCGATCAGAGGGGAGCGCGCACGAAGAAGCAATTGGCGATCGATCTCGTCGAGGCGGAGACCGTTCGTCTTGTCTTTCGGCTCTATCTTGAAGGGCACGAGGGGGCGGGGCCCATGGGGGTAAAAGCGATTGCCGTCTGGCTGAACCGGCACGGCTACCGAACCCGTTCAGGTGCCTCCTGGGGCATCGGCCCGATTCACACGATGCTGACCAATCCGGTTTATCACGGATGCGCACGGTTCAACGTCATCGATTCTCGTTCACGGATGAAGAAATCGGACTCTGAGCACATTTACTCAGTATCCCCGATCATCGTCGACACGTCCGTTTTCGAGACTGTCCAGACGCTTCTCAAGTGCCGCAACTCGCGGGTCACGCCGCCTCGGGTCACTTCTGGCCCGATCTTGCTGACGGGGCTTGCATATTGCGCCTCTTGTTCCGGGGCTATGACATTGCGCACCGGAACTTCTAAGACAGGAAAGGTTCATCGCTACTACGCCTGCTCGACATTTGCGCGGCAGGGCAAATCCGTTTGCAGGGGACGTTCGATTAAGATGGATCGGCTCGACGACCTCGTGACAACTCACCTGTTGGACCGGTTGTTAACCCCGGTGCGCCTTAGCCAACTGCTTTCTGAATTGGCGGCACGACGCGCTGAGAAACTGATTGTCGTCGATGAACGGATAAACTCCCTTGAGAACAGCGTTGATGACGCCACCGTGCGG
>JANNUW010000288.1:0-1093 GCA_031414095.1 Hyphomicrobium sp.
GTTTGCCATCGACAAATTTTGGGCCAGTCCAGCCCTTCGGTGAGTTTAAGATGATCATCGGCCAGCTCGGGCGCTTGCTGAACCCGTTGGTCCGAGCCTCATCTTGGATTTTTTGAATGTCGGCCACGACCAGGTCGAGCGTCGCTGCCATGAGCTGATGCATCTTGACCGGATCATCGCCTTCGACGAAATAGGGCGTGTAACCGTAGCCGCGAAATAGCGCTTCAAGTTCATTGCGTGGAATGCGTGCCAGCACGGTGGGTCCGGCAATCTTGTAACCGTTGAGGTGCAGGATTGGCAGCACCGCACCGTCATGCACGGGGTTTAAAAACTTGTTTGAGTGCCAGCTCGTGGCGAGTGGGCCGGTTTCGGCCTCTCCGTCGCCAACGACACACGCGACGATGAGATCGGGGTTGTCAAATGCCGCGCCAAACGCGTGCGACAGGCAGTAGCCCAATTCGCCGCCCTCATGAATCGAACCTGGGGTCTCCGGCGCGACGTGGCTTGGAATTCCGCCGGGAAATGAGAACTGCTTGAACAGCCGTTGAATCCCTGCAGCATCCTGCGTGATCGTTGGATAAACTTCGCTATAGGTTCCTTCTAAGTAGGCATTCGCGACCAACCCAGGCCCGCCATGACCCGGCCCTGTGATGTTGAGAATGTTCAGGTCGTGCTGGTTGATGACGCGGTTCAAATGGGCATAAATAAAGTTGAGCCCCGGCGTTGTGCCCCAGTGGCCGAGCAAGCGCGGCTTGATATGCGCTAGCTCAAGGGGCTTCTTGAGAAGCGGATTGTCGTAGAGGTAAATCTGTCCAACCGACAAGTAGTTCGCTGCGCGCCAATAGGCGTCAAGTTTGCGAAGTAATTCAGCGTTCAGAGATTTCGTTTTCAATTTTTTCTTATGCATTTAACTCACCTGTAGATCTCACAGCCAACCATTTTCGAAACCTGCCCGCCGCAGCCCGGTGACAAGGTAAGGGCACTGGCGCTTCAGACGCCAAGGCAAGCCGGTACGAAAATTTTCGCACATCACAACGACCGGTCCCAAGTTGATCCCGAAATGGTAGAGCGAACTCCAGCCGGGTTTGCCCTG
>JANNUW010000289.1:0-2816 GCA_031414095.1 Hyphomicrobium sp.
ATCGCGGCTGTCGCCCACTATCAGGAAAGCCCGACGCCAAACCTGATCATCGTCGAAAGCAGCCTGCCGCGCGCGCAGATGATCGGCGAACTCGACAAGCTGGCCGAGACTTGCGATCCGGGCACCAAGGTCGTCATCATCGGCCACATCAACGATGTGCTGCTCTACCGCGAGCTCTTGAAGCGCGGTGTCAGCGAGTACATCGTCGCGCCCTTGTCGCCCGTGCAGATGATGGAAAGCATTTCCAACCTCTATAACGATCCCACGACCGATCCAGTGGGGCATGTCTTCGCATTCATCGGCGCCAAGGGCGGCGTCGGCTCATCGACGATCTGTCACAACGCCTCGTGGGTGCTGTCGGAAGCGCTGAAATCGAACGTCATCATTTCCGATCTCGACATGGCGTTCGGAACGACCGGCCTCGATTTCAACCAGGATCCGATCCAGGGCATCGCTGAAGCCTTGGCGTCACCTGAGCGCCTCGACGAAGTCCTGCTCGACCGCCTGTTGACGAAGTGCTCGGAACATTTGTCGATTTTTGCCGCACCCGTGGTTCTCGATCGCGACTACGATATTTCGGCCGATGCCTGCGACATGGTCATCGACGTCGTGCGCCAGAATGTGCCGTACGTGGCCATCGACCTTCCGCACACGTGGACGTCGTGGGTCAAGCGCATCCTCCTGCAAGCCGATGAAGTCGTGCTGACCTGTGCGCCCGACCTCGCCAACTTGCGCAACGCCAAGAACGTGATCGACCTGCTCAAGGCCACGCGCAAAAACGACGCGCGCCCGCACTTGATCATTAACATGGCCAACATGCCAAAGCGGCCGGAAATCACCATCAAAGAGTTCGAGCAGAACATCGGCCTGAAGGCGCTCGCCGTCATCGATTTCGACTGCGAGACTTTTGGCCAGGCATCCAACAACGGGCAAATGATCCAGGAGCTGAATGCCAACGCCAAATCGGTGCCGGCATTCCGCGAAATCGCGATGGCTCTGGCGCACCGCAAAGAAATAAAAGTCGAAAAGAAGTCGGCGCTCTCGCCGCTGCTTGAAAAGTTTAAGTTTAAACGCTGAGGAGACTAATCAATGTTCGGCAAGCGTAACGGAGAAGCAGCGACGCCGCGCCGGTTGCCTCAGCAGGCTGCCAGCGCCGCTGCAGCCTCCGCGCCAACGCCCGTGGCTGCGGAAGCAAAGTCGGCCCCGGTTGCCGTCGCCGCACCCGTGCGCCCGGAACCCGAAGCGCCCAAGCGGCGCCATTCGGAGGAATACTACGACGTCAAGACGACGGTCTTCAACGCGCTCATCGACACCATCGACCTGACGCAGCTGGCCAAGCTCGACGCCGCCGCTGCGCGCGAAGAAATTCGCGATATCGTCAGTGAAATTATCCAAGTCAAAAACGTCGTCATGTCTATCGCCGAGCAGGAAGAGCTGCTCGAAGATATCTGTAACGACGTGCTCGGGTATGGTCCGCTCGAACCTCTGCTGGCGCGCGACGACATCGCCGACATCATGGTCAATGGTGCCAATACGACGTTCATCGAAGTCAACGGCAAGGTCCAAAAGACTAACGTGCGCTTTGCCGACAATCAGCAGCTGATGAATATCTGCCAGCGCATCGTCAGCCAGGTCGGCCGCCGCGTCGACGAATCGAGCCCAATATGCGACGCGCGCTTGCCCGACGGTTCGCGTGTCAACGTCATTGCGCCGCCGCTCGCCATCGACGGCGCCTGCCTCACCATTCGTAAGTTCAAAAAAGACCGCCTCCGCCTCGACAACCTCGTCAAATTCGGATCGATCTCGCCGCACGGCAAAACGGTTCTTGAAATCATCGGGCGTGTGCGCTGCAACATCCTGATCTCAGGCGGCACGGGTTCGGGCAAAACCACCCTTTTGAATTGCATGACCGGTTGCGTCGACCACGATGAGCGCATCATCACGTGCGAAGACTCGGCCGAACTTCAGCTGCAACAGCCCCACGTCGTGCGGCTGGAAACGAGACCGCCCAACCTCGAAGGCGAAGGCGAGATCACCATGCGCGATCTCGTCAAGAACTGCCTGCGTATGCGGCCTGAACGCATCATCGTCGGCGAAGTCCGCGGACCGGAAGCCTTCGATCTTCTGCAGGCGATGAACACGGGCCACGACGGTTCAATGGGTACGCTGCACTCGAATAGCCCGCGCGAAGCCATCAGCCGTTTAGAATCGATGATCATGATGGGCGGTTACTCGCTGCCCGTCAAAACCATCCGCGAAATGATCACGGGTTCGATCGACATTATCGTGCAGGCGTCGCGTCTGCGCGACGGCTCGCGCAAAATCACGCACATCACCGAAGTGCTCGGCATGGAAGACGAAACGGTGACACTGCAGAACCTGATCGTCTACGAAATCACCGGCGAAGATGCCAACGGCAAGATTCTCGGCCGCCATCGCTCGACGGGCATCGCGCGGCCGCGCTTCTGGGACCGGGCCGAGTACTACAAGGAAACCGGCCGCCTTGCAGAGGCACTCGCCTCGTCGGAAGTGCTCGACGCCAACGGCAATCCGCTGGGAGAATCCAATGGTTAGCGGCGACTTGAACGAACTTCTCATCCCGCTGCTCGCCGGCGCCTCGATCGCAGCGCTCGTCTTTGTGTTCGCCTACCCGTTTATTTCGGGCGGACGGCAGGCGGACAAACGCATGGCGCGCGTTTCAGAAACACGCTCGGCCAAAACCACGGCGCGCTCGGCTGTCGATGTCGCCGCCAACCGCAAAAAGCAAGTCACCGATAGCTTGCGCAACATCGAAGCGCGTCAGAAGGCTAAAGAAC
>JANNUW010000290.1:0-7509 GCA_031414095.1 Hyphomicrobium sp.
CTGGGGGCGCCTAAGCTGCGAGCGCCTCGCCAGCGACACGCCAGCGACCATCTCGCTCTTCGAGCCGACATTCAGCACTTTCCAATTGATCAAGTTCGCATAGTTTTTCTATTAAGGCCTTGACGGTGTCACTACCACCGACAAACTCCGAATAGATTATCCGCATAAACCTATCTGCCATTGGATCTACTGGTTTGTCCGCAGAACGTTCCCAACGTCCAACAGCCTGCTCCGATTTGCCCAGTATCTCCCCTAGCTTCTTCTGCGACATATCAAGCTCATGACGAAGAAACCGAAACTCGGCTCCTGTGAGTTGCTTTGGCGCGGTGACTAACCACCTTCCAATCACCTTGTGCAACCCGTCCAAATCCTCGATAGCAACAGCTTCCCCATAAGGCGTTTTCTTCACCTCATAGCCATTGACCAATTGGATGTTTTTGAGTCCGCTGTCTGTATAATGGTACATGATCATTTTCCTTCAGAAGACCGTGATCACGATCAACTGCCTGTCCAATTCAATCGCAACGACGCATGTGATTTCTTCACCCGCCGCAAAACGCGAAACATTGACTTGCCAATTGCCGTGAATATTCCTGAACGGGCCTTCCGTTACTCTACCTTTCTGCAAGCACGTCATGATTTGACGACGTGATATTTTCCTTTTGCTTTGCGCTTGTTTGGCGTGAGCCACAACGAACACATTTTTACTGTCCTGCGCCAACGCTTTGACTAAACGCAACGCATCATGGACCGAGAGGTGATCCCGTTCTTTGGATGGTTTCTTGAACGGTAAGACCCTAGCCATGAACCTATCAATATGATAGGTCCAAGTCGTTAGTCAATGCTTAACGTCCAAGATTGCAAATTGGTAATTAACTGCATGCACGAGTTTCGCGATGAACAGCCCACCGATGCGCGATCCAAATCGTTGCCCAACCCATCCCGGTCAGGTGTTGCGCGATTTTGCGATGCCAGCGCTCGATCTGCCCAAGACTGTCATCGCTCAGCACCTCGGCATTTCACGGCAAACGTTACATGATCTGCTCGCCGAACGGCAGCCGGTGACGCCTCAGATGGCCGTCAGAATTGGCAAGCTTCTTGGAAACGGCCCCGCCTTGTGGCTGAACATGCAGGCGGCCCATAACCTGTGGCACGCCAAGCGAGATGTCGACGTCACAAAAATCCCGACGATAAAATCGCCGAAGGGTCAACGGGTGCGGGCGGCGGGCTGAAGCGACGCCATCATTCCCATAATTTGATGCTCTGATGGACCGGACCACCCTCTCCCGTCATGGCCGCGTCGCGCAGCGATTGCGCGCGTGGCGCGCAACAGGCGGCCACCCACGACAAATCTCAAATCGTTCGGTGGTGCAGGTAGATTGAGAGCGTTGCGACGGGTTGGCTTCAATCGCCAGACTCAGCTAGCGGACACTTGTCGTGGGTGGCCGCCTGCTCGGCTCACGCTCGTCGCTGCGCTTCCGCTTCGCGACGCGGCCATGACGATAATTTTGAGCAGCACGACCCGGCACCCCCTCACCCACAACAACTCTGTTTTCATAACCGATGGAACTGGTAGGGTTGGATCGAGGTTGGCACACGCGTGGGCGTGTGGATGGAACGGCGTATAAGCCGGGCAGGGGAGGCAAAACGTGAATCAGGTCGTCAATCAGATCGTGCAATTTTTGCAGCAGGGGATCGCTGCGATCTTCAAGTTTTTCCAGCTCATCTGGAATTGGTCGTTCGGCCAGATGCTGAATATTTTCGAGTCGAACTGGCAAAGCTTGCCAGTCTGGAAAATCGCCGTGCTCGCCGTGGCGGTGCTGGCCATGGCTTACGTTTTGTACAAGGCCGTCATCCAGCTATGGAATGCCGCTAGTCAGATTCTGACGGCCTTCATCGGGCTTTTGAGCGTTCTGGTCAGCGTCCTGCCGTACATCCTCATCGCCGGCGTCATTGCGGCGGGCAGCGGCTGGGTCATCCAGAACGTCAATCTCTGACGCCTCTGCTTTAGTGCTGCTGTCGTTTTTCCTGCGTGCCCGGACGAACGGCTCGCGAGGAGGTGCGCCTATCGGCGTCACGTCCAAGCAACAATGAACGCGATCCCGGATCGACCACGCTGTATCAGCGTGCTCGTCCGGGAAAACGGAAATCTTGGTAGGCCAGACAACGCCACTAGCTGCCGATGCGGCCGCCGCCGGTTTTCGTGACGACGACGATGCTCGGTCGCGGCGGCATGGCATCGTCGAAGTCGGGCCAGCGAGTGGCCGGCCGCTCGAATGTGGCGGGCGCGCCCTTCTCCTCGGATTCGCCCGGATGCTGGATCGAGAGGAACAGCGTCTCGCCGTCGGGCGTAAACCACGGACCACACATCTCCGCGCCCATGGGCACGCGAAAGAAGAGTTTGGACGTTCCCCGCAAATCGCCCTCGGTTTCCAAGGCGTAAAGGCCATCACCGCGACCGGTTTCTTGCAGCGAGTTGCCATCTGTGGCGATCCACAGCCGCCCGTCGGCATCGACCGCGCAGTTGTCGGGCATACCGAACCAACCGTCTTTCGACGTCGCCGGATTGAACGTCGAACCCACGCGCGCGATCGTCGGATCACCGCATTTGACTAAGATCTCCCACGCAAACCCCAAGGCCGCGTGATCGCCGCCGTCGGGCGTCAATTCAATCATATGACCAAACTTGTTCTCGGGCCGCGGGTTGGCGTCATCGGCGGCGGCTTCCTCCGGTTGGCCGCGCTTGGAATTGTTGGTCAGCATCACGTAGACTTTGCCGGTCCTGGGGTTGACCTCGATGTCCTCAGGACGATCCATGCGCGTGGCTTCGAGGGCATCGGCGGCGAGACGGGCGTGAATTAAAATTTCGGCTTGGCTTTGGAACGCGGCAAGCTTGGGATGACCGGCGACGAGCGGCAACCACCGGCCGCGGCCGCCGGCTTCAAAGCGCGCCACGAACAGTGTGCCGCTATCGAGCAGGTTCATGTTGCTGGCCCGATCGGCGCGATCGACTTTTCCTTGCGTGACGAATTTATAGACGTATTCGAATTTCTGGTCGTCGCCCTGATAGACGACGAAGCGGCCATCGCCATTGACGATATTGCCGGCGCCTTCGTGTTTGAAGCGTCCGAGCGCCGTGCGCTTGATGGGTGTTGACGCCGGGTCCATCGGATCGATTTCGACAACCCAGCCAAAGCGGTTGGCCTCATAGGGCTCGCGCGCCAAGTCGAAGCGCGGCTCGAACCGGCCCCACGGATAGTAGTTTTCGGGTATGCCGAAGCGCGTCATGGCATCTTTTTGCGGATGCCCGGCGAGCGCGTCCGCGCCCCAGAAATAGTAATTGATGTTTTCCTCGCACGTGAGCCACGTGCCCCACGGGGTCACGCCGCCCGCACAGTTGTTGAGCATGCCTTTGACTTGGGTGCCGGTTGAATCGGCCGAGGTTTGCAGCCACGCATGGCCGGCGGCGGGACCCGACATGAGCATTGGCGTGTCGCCAGTGATGCGGCGGGCATATTTCGAGCCCTCGACGACCGACCAGACACCGTCTGATTTTTTGACTTCGAGAACACTGCCGCCGTGCGCTTGCATCGATGCGCGGACGAGCGCTTCAGGGAGTGCGCGTACCGCGTCGACGCGCGTCTTGCCTTCAGCGATGTCTGGGTACATCAGCTCGTCGTTGGTGTACTCGTGATTAACGACGAGCAACCCGTGCTCGGAACTGCCATCGAGGGGGATGTAGCCGATAAAGTCGTTGTTGTAGCCGAACTGACCGGACTGCGCCTCAGCCGATGGCTGCAAAGGATCGAAGTCTGGGGCATCAGCTAGAACCTTATCGCCCCAACGGATCAGAACGCGCGCCTCGTGACCAGCCGCCACATGATGATTGGCGTCCGAGCCAGCCGCCAGCTCCTCGAATCGGAACGTGGGCCGGGGATCGCCTCGTGTGCCGGCTGCAGGCGTTGTCGCTGCGAAGACGCGGCGCGGCGCAACGGTGGCCGCAATTGCCGCCATCGCGAGCCCGCTGCCGATCACCTCGCGGCGCGACAGGCGTGCGGCGATGAGATCGCCCATCGTCGGACCGGCCGTAGGATTCGACGGCGTATCCTCAGCTTGATCGAACGGCGTGTTGGAATTCGAGACGTCGCAGGTCATAAATATCGTGTCCGGGCCAAACTACGGGTGTGCCAGCGGCGTATCACAGTTTTATGACACGACAGCGCGAAGGCGGACGGCGAGTCGAAGACGCCTCGGTCGGCCTTGTGGTGCGGCGCCTTGGCTTTTTTTAGCCAAGGCCTTAATGCGGGGTTTAAAGACTTAAGTGATATAACTCTGATCTTCGTAAAGCGTCACGCGCAAGCGCGCTCTCATCACTGTCACAACATCCTGTCACTACATCTTGTCCGGCCCTCTCGATAAATGCACATCTACCTACCCATCGCTGAAATGTCCGTGAACATTTTTTTGTTCTTGAGCATGGGTGCGGCGGTCGGCTTTTTGTCGGGTTTATTTGGCGTCGGCGGCGGCTTTCTGATGACGCCCCTGCTCATCTTTACCGGCGTGCCGTCTGCGGTCGCGGTCGGCACCGGGGCGGCTCAAATTGTCGCCTCGTCGGTGTCAGGCGCACTCGCCCAGTACAAGCGCAATAACGTCGATTTGAAGCTCGGGCTTGTGTTGATGGCAGGCGGCGTCGCCGGCGCTATCATCGGCGTGCAAATGGTCAAGATCCTGCGTGAGATCGGGCAATTCGATGTCTTCGTTTCGATTTGCTACGTGCTCTTCTTAGGCGTCATCGGAACGCTGATGATGATAGAGAGCCTGAGCACGATCAAAAAAAAGGGCGCCGGCCAGACGTTGAGCGCGCGCCGCACCGGACAGCATAGCTGGGTCCACGGCCTGCCATTCAAGATGCGCTTCACGCGATCGAAGCTTTATACGAGCGTATTGCCTCCCCTCGCCATCGGCGCCTTCGTCGGCTTCCTCGTGGCGATCATGGGCGTCGGCGGCGGCTTCATCATGGTGCCGGCGATGATCTACCTGTTGCGGGTGCCGACCAACGTCGTCGTTGGAACCTCGCTGTTCCAGATCGTGTTCGTCACTGCCACGGCGACCATTCTGCAAGCGGCCACTAACCAGACGGTTGACGTTGTACTCGCATTTCTACTGATGCTCGGCGGCGTCGTCGGAGCGCAGTTCGGAGCGTCCGCTGGTGCCAAGTTGCGCGGCGAGCAATTGCGCTTTCTTCTCGCAGCAATGGTGCTGCTCGTCTGCATTCGATTTGCATTCGATCTCGTCGCGGAGCCGAGGGAACTCTTTTCGTTGGCGAAAGGATAATGATGGCGGTTCGATGGAATATGAGCTGGAGAAAAGCGGCCGTCTTGAGCGTCGTCGTTGTCATGGCCGTCTCCGGTTCTGGTGGCGTGCCTGCCACCGGCGCTGCTACCGGTGCTGAAGGCGCGTCTCCCGAAGCGACCCCAAAGCAAAAAAAGCCGGCACTCGCGAAACCAAAACTGCCGCGCCCTGAATCCGCTAGTCCGATCCGGCCCGCGCCATCCGTGACCGTGCCGCTGCCCTCTCCGGCCGCAGCGCCGGGTGAACGCGCTTTGCCGCCCGAACGCATCGAGGCCGACGTTTCGGCCCGCTCGATCGCGGTGACGGCGAACTTCAAGGGCAGCGAAGTCGTCGTATTCGGCACCGTCGACAACAGCCGGCAGCTCAGCCCGGAGGCTGGCACCTACGACGTCGTTGTTGCCGTTGAAGGTGGCGGTGCATCGGCCGTAGTCCGCCGCAAGAGCAATCTGGGCGGGCTTTGGCTCAACACGTCGGCTGCGACGTTTGACCGGGTCCCGTCCTATTACGCGGTCGCGTCGACACGTCCGCTCGATGAAATTGCTGAGTCTGACGAACTGGCAAAGTATGGCATTGGTCTGGAAAACCTCTCGTTGACGGCCGCCGAGCAAACGACCCGCTCCATCAATGCCAGCGAGCTACGCGACTTCAAGACCGCGCTCAGCCGCTTAAAAGTGCGCGAGGGTCTGTACACCAACGACGATTATGGGGTGACGTTCAGCGGCCGCAGTTTGTTCCGCTCGACATTGGCGCTGCCGGCCAACGTGCCAGTGGGACAACTCGTAGCGCGCGTCTATCTATTCCGCGAAGGCGTGCTGCTCAATAGGTTTACGACGCGCGTAGGTCTGGAGCGCACGGGCATCGAGCGATTTATCTATGAGGCGGCGCATAAGTCGTCGTGGCTCTATGGGATATTCGTCGTCATCATCGCCGTGCTGTCAGGCCTTGCGGCATCGATGATGTTTGGCCGCGTCGGCAACTAGCGTACGCTGGCTCGCTACCCGACTCCGGTAATGGAGACGGCCCGTGCTCGCGAAGAATGCAGGTGCAAGCTTACCCGTAGGTGTCATCCTCGCGCTTGTCGCGAGGGCCCATCGTGCACCAAACTGCGGCGGTGAGAGGAGCACATTCAAGACCAATGCTCACCTACTGGGTCTACATCGTCGCGAGCAAACCTTACGGCACGCTCTACATTGGTGTGACCAACGATTTGCTCGGTCGCGTCGAGGCCCATCGCTCGGGTACAGGCTCGAAATTCACCAGCCGATACGGTGTTAGGCTTCTGGTTTACTTCGAACCGTTTGCCGAGATCGAAGAGGCAATTCAGCGGGAGAAAACTTTGACGCACTGGGTGCGGCAGTGGAAAATCAACTTGATTGAGCGCGAAAACCCGCGTTGGGACGGACCTCTATCCCGAGTTGCGGGCCCTTCCGGGAAACGAGAGCGAAATGCCAAGCCTGGAAATGGGTCCTCGCGACAAGCGCGAGGATGACACCATTGAGGACGCTCGCACCCACTCCGCTTGGCACACGCGCGTGACCGGCCGGCTCCGCCAAGCGGAGTCGGGGTCGCGCGCCAACAAAGAATCACAGGTGTGCGATCAGGGACCGTTGCGCCGGGAATCGACAAGCCTATATAACGCTCCATCGCACACTTGATCTCTTTGGGGATCGCGGACCACAAGCCCTCATGCCGAGAGCTGGTGAGTTGCGGATGCCGCTAAACCGGGTCCGGGCGATCCGCCGCAACAAAAAGGAATAGAATCAATGGGTAAAGTCATCGGCATCGACCTTGGTACGACCAATTCCTGCGTCGCAGTTATCGAAGGCGGCAAGCCTCGCGTCCTCGAAAATGCCGAAGGGTTAAACACGACTCCCTCCATTGTCGCTTTCAGCGAAGACGGCGAGCGCCTCGTCGGGCTGCCCGCCAAGCGCCAGGGCGTCACCAACCCGACGAACACCTTATTTGCCATAAAGCGATTGATCGGCCGCCGCTTTGACGACCCGATGGTCGAGAAGGACAAGAAGCTTGTCCCCTACAAGATCGTCAAAGGCCCCAATGGCGATGCCTGGGTCGAAGCTGGCGGTACTCCGTATTCGCTGAAAGCGACAATGGAGGGAGTCGTGTTTAACCCTTCGGCATTTTCGAGGACGCGAGGCT
>JANNUW010000291.1:0-7676 GCA_031414095.1 Hyphomicrobium sp.
GCCATCCTCGCCGCCGCAGGATACAACTTCCGTCTCCTCCTCACCTGGTTGAGGCTTCTTTTGCGTCTAATGCTGGCGATACTCTTTGGCGCAATCAGACCACTTTATGCCTGAAAATTGAATTGTTCACAGGCGACTAGCAAATAAATGACATCTAACTGACGCTGCAGAGCCCTCTCGCGCCTTAATTTGAAATAATTAATTGGCCCGGCTCGGTTCTGGGGTCTGAGAGTATTCTCGAATTGCGACGGTATTTTTCGACAACTCTAGCTAAACGCCGTTTTTGTTCCTTCCGATCAGCCGACATAATTTCAGGAAATACCGATCGAAACGGTCTGGGATCAGTGGCTGGATTCAATTTTCCCTCATTGGTCGCGTACCACCAAACCTGAAAGACTTGCACCTCTATAGGAAGCCTTTTAGTCACCGACTGGTAGTCTAGCCATCCCATGAACAATATGGCGTCATTGGCAACATCCGAAAACTTGGACATCAACGCTTCATCTTCTCGCGCCGTTTGGTTGTCGCGGTTATAAAAGTGTTTTATTGCATTCCAGTACTGGTTCTTCAACCTATGAATTTCCCGCATGTCCATATCAGGGTATGTTTTTAAGATGTGGCTCGATAGAGCTGGTACGCGGTTTTGTTTTTCTAGACCTTCCATAATCTCCGAACCGCCGCAGGCTAAGGCTTGGACTGACAACGGGTCTCTGTCTTTGATAAACAGGCCTAATGCCGTGCCCAACTGCGCTCTAGCAATCTTAAGCTTCACACTCATTGATTTGGACTATCCTTCTTCTCGCCCCGCGCCACAATCTTCAACGCGCCATCCGGCAATGGCCGCTGCAGCTTCAATGCTTCCTCAGGCGGTGCCGTCATCCAGGTTTCAATTTCCTCTGGCTTAGTCAGGATGACCGGCATGGCCTTGGGGTGAATGGCTCCAACTTCCTTGTTGGGTTCGGTGGTGAGGAAGGCAAACAGGTCATTGGTAGTCTCGCCTTCCTTGACCTTGCGCACGGATTTCCATTGTGGCGTCCAGATGCCGGCAAAGACGGCCAGCGGCCTTTCCTCGCTCAGGGCGAACCAGACCGGCGGCCTTGAGCCGTCAGGCAGCACCTCGTTTTCAGAGAAACTTGTGAACGGCACCACGCACCGGCTTTCTACGCCCAGCCAGCGCCGCCAGTGGGGAGAATTCACATTGCGGACATTGGTGATGCCGGAATCTGAATTTCGGCCCTTGAGCGCAAATGCAGGGCTAGGCATGCCCCACCGCGCCATGGCTAGTTCGCGCGTGCCCTGATTGTTGCGGGCAATGGGAGCCAGGTAGTCCGGAAAGACGCCGGGCAACGGTGGCATGTTGCCTGTCAGGTCGCGCAGCGTCCGCGCCAGGTCACGGACCGCCTGTTGAGTTGAAGTCATGGAATACAGGTTGCACATTGAAACCAGCGAAGCATGGCCAACAATAGAGAGCAAGACTTTCGCTGCATAAAAACTTCGCCGCCTTTCAGCAGCTCGGAAGTGTGATGGAGAACCTAAGACGCTGGTGGCAAACAGCTAAGCTTCACATCCTGAACGTCCTGTTGAACGCCAGGTTCAAAAATGCGAACGATACGGCAAGTATCTTTCCAGACTGGCACTCTCTGATGTAATAGCTGGCTGCAATTTTCTAAAGCCTCTGCGCAAGCCTGCTGCACGGTCTCCGTGCCGTATGACCAACTGCAGACAGTGTCGCCATAGTAGGCAGCACTCATGGCGGCGACACGCCAACCCGGCAGTTTCAGTAATCGCTCAAATGCATTAGATCCAGTGCATGTAGCTCTACTAGGCGCATCGTAATGTATTGGTTTGGATGAGGAATCGGAAACCCAAAACACAAGTGTAGCTAAAGCAATCGAGGCAAGGACACACATTCTCAGGTGCGGGTAGTAGAGGTTGCACATCCCTAATATTTGCGCCGCAACTCTCGCCAACGCAACTCTCGTGCCTGCCTTGCGCCAATTCTTTCCTGATTAGGGTGCGGACCACCGATTGAAGGGTCAGCCGCCCAAAAGAATTTTGGGTCACCGGTGATTTGTTCCGCCAGCTTGTCGATTGCCGCCATCAGAGAGTGGCCAGCGGTGTGCTGCGGCGAGTCGTATTTGCCGGCCGACGAATAGTTGATGGCGAGATGCCGCGCACCGTCCAAGAAAGCAAGGAGCCGTTCCTCATCATCCTTTGAAAAGCTGGGCCTGGTCCGCCGCTGAATCATGTCAAAGTTTCACCTTCCCGAGCAAAACAGGTTTTGATTGCCAAATGTGGTTCTTATTCCTGTTCCATTTATGTTCTCAGACTGCTATGGGAGTCAATACCTGTTCTACTTTTTTGTTGATGTGCCCGAAAAAAGAGTGGGCTAACTTGCGTCAGAGAGAAATGTAGATGCCCCACCAAACTGGACCGCAAATAAAACGCGTTGAAGGTAAAAGGGTTACTGGTAGTGAAGGACGGCCACCGCCAGACGCTTACGCGCTCGCCTATTTGTGTGGTGGAACCAGTGGACTTCTAACACTCTATCTATTTGAACTTGTCCAACAAGGATATCTGGATACTGTTGAGATAAAGAAATGGTATAAATGGATTGATGTTGAGCGGCGCATTGGGGCAGTGAGGTATCTACCTCCAACAACAGAACTTAGTGACATCAGCAAAGAGTTGTTAGAATGGTTTTCAGAAACTCAGGGTCCGACTGAAACGTATCAGCGGGTCTTTCCCAAGAAGCTGAAGCTTCAATGTTTCAGTTACAGGGACGCACTTTTCAACCGTCAACTTCTAACAGGCTGGCTTTCGCCGGAAAAAGGAAGTGAATTATTTATTTGGACGATTGGAATAAGCATGGCGTCGTTGTCGGCTTTTGCGTTTCTGTTTGGACTGATCTCTGATCCCAACATAATTTTTGTATTTATCTTTTGGTTTATTATGTCCAGTTTTTTATATTTCGTTATCGATAGCTTTATTAAAATACGACTTTCGCCGAAGGGAAAGCGATATGTCTGGCGTCTAAAAAATAAATTTGACCATTTGAGAGAAAAATCGATTTCTGCAAGCTTGGGCGATCTCAATCCTGATCATCGCTTGGCGGTTGCTATATTTGGAGTTTCCGCTCTAGCTCAAAAAAACTCATTCTATATGTTTTTGGAACCATTGAAGCTCAATGGCCATGAAGGGTATGGTACCGAGAAGGGTGGTGCGGCCGAAGCCTCGGAAGGCTAGCCAAAGTGACAAGGAGCCAACGAATGACGGCGCAAGGTGTAGAGTTTTTAAATGAGTGGGTGAGTGAGAATGTGCCGCCATTGCCGGTCAGGGGTGACGTGTTGATCAGGGCATTGGCGCAAAAGTTGAGGGATGACGCAAGCGCCGCAGGTTTTTCAATCGCGGACTTGGAAATTGAAGGTTCGCAGGTTGAGCCGTTCATCCTGGAAACGCTTGTGCATGTGGCCGAGCCGGGAACGCCGGGGGATTGAAATGTTTGGCGACTAGCAACCCATCTTCCTGACATCTGATCTCAGTTTTCTCAGAACATCTGCCACATATTTCTTAGTTGTGTCATCGCCACCCTTTGCCCGCCTCGCAAGAGCCCTGATTTCCTTCCTAACAGCCGCGCACTTGGCCGCATCTTCGTCGGGCTTCTTTTTGGTGGGTTTTACATCCTTCAGAAGCTTTCGCCTTTTTTGGGCATCGCAAAAATCAGCTTGAGCCCCGGTTCTCTTAATCGCTGCCAGCGCCTTCCTATGCATTCCATCGTTGCCGGCTTTTTCAAAGAAACGCGCAGCGTTGGAGTAAGCTTCAGCCGCTTTAATTTGATCGGCATAAGTACAGTACGCCACTGCGATTGGGCGCTTACACCGCTGTCGATGTTGGTCAGGATGGCGTCGCAACGGCGATCATTCTTGAAAATTCAAAGTTCTTAGATGGCCATTGGAGCCTTGGTATCGGGTTTGAAGTTCCGGCGTTGAGACTGCAACAGCCGTTCGGCAAAATACTTTACGAGCCATACATGATCGTCGAGCGTGGCTTCGTAGCTGCAATAGATGGCAATCGCGAACTATCTGTTCCGATCAGACTCCACTCGAACAGTCCATTTTCATAGTTGAGATCTCTGCCGCCGGGAAAGCTGCGTTTTCGGTGCATTTGATAGGAGGAATTCATGCCCAATCTTGACACCGGTAATACCGCTTTCATGCTGCTCTGCAGCAGCCTGGTCATGCTTATGACGCCCGGACTTGCCTTCTTCTATGGCGGCTTGGTGAGCCGCAAGAATGTTTTGGCCATCATGATGCAATCCTACGTATCAATGGGCTGGACCACCGTTATTTGGTTTGCCTTTGGCTATTCGCTCTGTTTCTCAGGCGACGTCGGAGGGGTGATCGGCAATCTCGATATGGCCTTCCTGCACGGCGTCACCCTCGCCACGCCCTCGCCCACTCCAGGAATTCCACTCTACGTGCACGTTGCCTAACAGATGATGTTCGCCATTATCACCCCGGCGCTGATCACCGGCGCCTTCGCCAACCGCGTATCGTTCAAAGCTTACATGGCTTTCCTGACCCTGTGGCTGGTGTTCGTCTATTTCCCCTTCGTGCACATGATCTGGGGTGGTGGCATCCTGCAAAGTTGGGGTGTCCTCGACTTCGCTGGCGGCATTGTCGTGCACAATATCGCGGGCATGGCGGCACTCGCCTCCATCCTCTATGTCGGCCGGCGGCGGGTAAAGGACAGCGGAGCGCATAGCATTCCGCTGGTGGCGCTGGGCACTGGGCTTCTTTGGTTCGGCTGGTACGGCTTTAACGCCGGCAGCGAGTTCCGGGTCGATTCGGTCACAGCCATTGCCTTCCTCAACACCGACGTCGCCGCATCTTTCGCCGCAGTTACTTGGCTCGCCGTTGGCTGGTGGCTAGAGAAGCGGCCGAGCTTTGTCGGCCTGTTGACCGGCGCGGTGGCCGGTCTCGCAACGATTACGCCGGCGGCGGGTTATGTCTCGCCAGTCACGGCGATGATCATCGGAATCGCGGCCGGTATCGTTTGCTACTACGCAGTGGCGTTGAAGAACCGGCTTCGCTGGGACGATGCGCTCGACGTATGGGGCGTCCACGGTGTCGGCGGCGGTCTCGGCATCCTCCTCCTCGGGCTATTTGCTTCGACAGCATTCAATCCCGCCGGTACCGACGGTCTTTTCGCCGGCAATGGTGCTTTCTTCTTCAAGCAACTCGCCGCCCTCATCGCCTCGTCGCTATGGGCGTTCGCCTTTACCTACGGCATGCTGTGGCTCATCGACCGGGTGACACCGGTGAAAGTCGCGCAGGTTACCGAAGAGAGCGGACTCGATGCCGTGCTGCACGGCGAAACCGCCTATCTCACATGATGGTGATATCGGATTGGGATGAACGGTTTTGACCCTTGGCTTGCAGCAACTGACCACGATTTCTATGAGTCTTAGGAAAAACGAGCGATGGCTGCCGTTCGAACAAATATTGACCTGGATACATTCGGAGTGCGGTGGATTCTCCAGCTGACTCCACTACATGCAAGCAACGCGGCGATCTTAAGCACGAAGGGAATAATGTTTATGAAAGAAGTAGTGATTGATCCGCAACTCGTTGCGAATTCCATCCTGGAACTCGCACGTTGTGGTGAATGGAGCGAGACTGGTGTATGGCGCACTGTGTATTCTCCCCCTTGGGTCGAGGCGACCGATCTTTATGCAAAGTGGTGTGACGAAGCGGGTCTCAGCGTGAAACGTGATGCAGTAGGGAACGTTTGGGGCCGACTAGAGGGGACCGAAGGTGGCAAATCCATTGTATCCGGCTCACACATTGACACCCAGGCTCCCGGCGGACGTTATGACGGAGCGCTCGGAGCCTTGGCAGGGTTAATCGCGATCCGGGCTCTTAGGGAGCAGTTTGGCTCGCCAAAGCGTCCCTTGGAAGCAGTCGCCTTTTGCGAAGAAGAATCGAGCCGATTTCCCGGCGCAAATTTTTGGGGTTCCCGCGCCATTACAGGGGCGATCACGCCGGAAGAGCCAGAACGCCTCATTGGTTTTGACGGCGAGACCATGGCTTCCGCCATGGAATCTGTCGGCCTTGACCCGAGACGAGTTGCAGAAGCGGAGCGTGACGACATTGATAGCTTTATCGAGCTCCATATCGAACAGGGGCCGATACTGGAGAGCGCCGGTTTGCCCGTCGCGCTGGTCAGTGCCATTACCGGCATGCGCCATTATGTTGTTAATTTGGAAGGTATCCAGAATCACGCAGGCGCATTTCCCATGGATTTGAGGCATGACCCGGTGGCAGGGTTTGCCGAGATTGCATCATGCGCCATTGATACGGCGCACAGATTTGGCAGGCCAGCCGTCACCACAGTAGGGCGGGTGATCGTCGAGCCGAATGCGCCGGCTGTCATACCGTCGCGAGTCGAGTTTACAATCGATGCACGCCATCCCGATCCAGAGGCGCGCGAAAAACTCTATGCAGCGCACGAGCGGATGATGGTCGAGATAGCCGCGCGTCGAAGTCTCAAACTTTCTTGGCGCATCACCACCGATCACGCTCCATGCGTGAGCGATCGCGGAATCCTGGATGTTCTCAAGCAGGAGGGTCATGCTCAGTCCGTGCCATTCATGGAGATGGCGAGCGGGGCCGGGCACGATGCGCAGCAAATGGCAACGCGCGCGAAAGTCGCGATGATCTTTGTGCGCAGCAAGGACGGACGCAGCCACACGCCCGAGGAGTTTTCGTCCATCCCCGATATTGTCGCCGGCGTCAGTCTCCTTGCTGCCGGACTTCACAAACTTGCCTATGAGGCATGATGGTATCGCCTATTTGACATATGTTCGGGTGGCGAGATCGTAACGCGGAGGTAAAGGGAGGGCGCACTGAGGAGAGGACTAGATGGATCGCATTTTCCGGACGTTCATTGATGTACTTCACAGTAATGTTGCTGCAATTTCAATGCAGGGAAATTATGTCAATGAGCAGGCGGACTTCGGCAAGGACGTTGCCATCGGTGCCTACGGGGCCGAGAAATACACCTGGCTCGCCAAGCTTAAAGCTCGTTACGATCCCAAAAATCTTTTTCGCCTGAATCAGAACATCGAACCAGAGCCATAGGTTCGGTTCTGTCTGCAAATGACTACTGTTGGCCCGTTGGAGAAGTCATCTCTCAAGCGGGTTACATCCGCTTTCAACCGTGAAGCTGAAGTATAAAATTTTGATCTCAACTTCTCAGTTTGACCCATTCCGGAAGTCGGTGTGAATGCGCGCCCAACAATGACCCTACGTCTCAGGTTGAGTAACACGTTGTAATTATTTGACAATAGTTGACTGCGCTGGGGTCGTGCTTCGCGCCCAATGATGACACTTGTTAAGAGGCCGATAGTTAAACAGAATCAATTTATTAGTTCATTTTCCAGAGGGGTCATCGTTGGGCGCGCGTTCACAATGTTTCCATACTTCATGGTGCCGCGTCTGTATAACGCTCCAGTGCATCTTTGGCATCTGCAGCAAAATAATCTCGCCGCTCGATTATCAAGCGCCGCATCGTTTCAAAAATTCTATCTAGGTGAATTTTCATCGCCGCCGCCGCCGCGTCGGGATCCCGAAGTTTCAAGCCATCTACGATGCCACTATGTTCGAAATAGACGA
>JANNUW010000292.1:0-7952 GCA_031414095.1 Hyphomicrobium sp.
AGCACCGTTTCTGCCGAGCAGTTCAACTGAGAAGCCCAAGGGCGATTAGCGCTCAAGCTGTAGCGGAATATCGCTTCCAACTGGCTTGCTGCCTTGGCCCTCCTCGGCTGGCGCAGGCGGAAGGCTGCTGTGGCTGGGTAGCATGACAGGGCCACTTACTTCTTCGGATGTGCCGCCAGCCATTCCCGTGCGAGGCGTTGGGCACACATCACGGCTTTGGCGGATCACAAACGCCATTTGTCCAAGCTCGGTCTTGCAACTGATGCCAGTTCGGGCAAAGGTTGGTGTCAACGGGCTGGTCATCTGGTGGATGTAGGTTACTGTCGGTATCCCAATGAATTGCGGAGGCAAAATTGGCGCAGAAAACTGTCGGTCAGAAAGGCCTCGAGAATTCCTACAAGCTCAGAACACCAGATGACAACATCGCCTACTACCGGGACTTTGCGCCTACCTATGACACCGATTTTGCCGAACAGATGGGCTATGCCTATCCGAAGGCTATTGCCGAAGTTTATCACAGGCTGACGACAGGAACCGAAGTCCCGATTGCCGATATCGGCTGCGGCACAGGATTTGTTGCAGCCGAGATGAACGTCCCACCGGCAGCCATCGATGGCATGGACATTTCACCGGAAATGCTCGGCATTGCGGCGGAAAAGGGCCTCTACCGGAATTTGTTTCAAGTTGACCTGACCGGGCCTCTCACCATGATTGCCAATGGTTACGGCGCGGTTCTCAGCGCCGGAACATTCACACATGGGCATCTCGGTGCCGGACCGTTACGCGGCCTTCTCGATATCGCCCGCAGCGGTGGGCTTTTTATTATCGGTGTCAACCAGATTCATTTCGAGAAGCAGCGATTTGCCGATTTCCTCGATACGATGATGACGGACAAGGAGATCGGCCCGGTGAAGATCGATGAAGTGAAGATCTATTCCAGAGCAGGCCATGAACACTCCGATGACCGCGCCCTCATACTCCAGTACAGGAAGATGTAGCCGGACTTATCACATCGGCGCGATGGCCTGCGAGATGACGCAGAGGCAGCCGGTTCTGGTGCGGCGCACCGGGTGGTGGCAGCCGGCGCGGGTGACATGGAAATCTCCGGCCTTCAAGACCAGTTCGCTGTCAACAGGCATTGAAACGAGACCCCTTATCGGCGTCGAAAAGGGACCCCTGTTGATGTCATAGGGAGGCGGAAGGTTGCTGTGGCTGGTTAGGCTTACAGGGCCGCTCACTTCTTGGGATGCGCTGCCAGCCATTCACGTGCGAGGCGTTGGGCTTCGGCGATTTGGTCGGGGGTCAATTGTGAGGCGACAAGGAAAAGTCTAAATTTAGCCCTGCGACGATTCTTATTTTTAGACGCGAGATAGCCAGCTTTAGCCAGCTATACCACATGTGGGCTCGCACGTAATCCTGCGCCACACCTTTGCCGTTCGCGCAACAGTTGCCTAGATTGTACTGGGCATTAGCATTGCCCTGATTGGCGGCGAGCCTAGTGTCCTGCGACTTTAGCAATCGCCCCAAGTAACGCGGATGTAACTCCAATAGCTCTGCTAACAGTTTTCCATTCGCGTCCATCCAGTTTCTGGGGCTCGTCGAAGTCAAATCGCCCGTGCATGAGTGCAACAACCGTAGGACGCGACCCAACTCCAGTCTTGAGAAATGGTGAGCCTGATGAGCCGCCGCCTCCGTCACAATCGGTGATGGCAAGGGGTGGTTCATGAGACCCTAAAAAGCGGCAGGAACCGAAACTCGGTTCTGACTGTCTGTGTCCTTTCCATCCTAGGTGTCCTGCAGATACCACTAGTACAGAAGAGTCACGCACGAGGCTATCTATGGAAAGGGTTACTAGGGTCAGGGGTGTAAGCTGCTGCGTCGGCTTGGTAAGCTTTGCCACGGCCCAGTCGAAATTATCTCCTGTTCGAATTTCGAAGCCAGTAACGACTGATTTCGGATCTACATAGTAGTCTCGCTTAGAGAATAGAAATCTGATTTTGCAATTCTTTGGCGACCCTCTCGATTTATTTTTCTCGGTTCGAAATATGTGCCGAGGTGACAATAACATTGTTGTCTCCGGCGAGGAACACTGTTCCAAAAATCCAAGGGCAAGTGATCTTTCCGATTCCGCCAAAAAAATCGTTGAATTGTTCTTGTGATAGGTTTGCGGATTTGCGGTAAACTTCAGCGGTGATTCGATCCTCTTTGCCAATCGTATCCGCAGACGCATCTAAGCCAAAACGCACTGAGCATGATAGCAAAACCGCGAGTGCGAAGAACAAGTGAAATATGCGCCAAGTAGTAATAAACTTAATTTCCTTTCGGTGTCGCAACGAGAGTTTATTGCATGTCTGACTGCTCGTCGAGATGGCTAGGTATTGGTGTGATGGCTCGGCGCAGGCGGAAGGCCGCTGTGGGTGGGTAGCTTAGGATGGCATCCATTGAACCGGCAGCAGGCCAAGGTAGAGTTATGTCCTGATGAAGGTGAAATCGACATTCCCAGCGCACAATGCGCAGGCATCACGGCTTTGGCGGATCGCCGACACCATTTGCCAAAGCCCGGTCTTGAAACTGATGCCAGTTTGCGCAAAGCTATGTCTCAACAGGTCGGTCATCCGGTGGATGTCGGCTTAGTTGGAACCGATAATTTGAGTCGTTGATTTGATAGGTAGTCTGTACGCGTTGAAGTTAAAATTGCAGCTGTTGTGAAAGGATTGAAAAATGAAAAAGCCTTTGTTCTCGTTTCTCGCCTTGGTCCTACTTGCTCACCATGCTTCTGCAGCTGATGAATTTATGACGGGGGATGAGATGAAAGCCCTCTTGGCCGCTGACAAGACAATCAATCTGGGCGGCGAGGGTGAGGGCTATGCCGGAACGCTTTTGCTGAAATCCGATGGGACCGGAGCCGGCACCGCCAAGACCGATAGCGGCGACGTGATCACGCTGGATGGTACATGGGTTATCAAGAAAAACACCTTCTGCCGCAAATGGAAAGCTATCGATAAGGGCAAGGAAGTGTGCGAGGCATGGAAAAAGATCGGTGAAAACCGGGTGGAAGTTCAAGTCAAAAAAAAGAAGGCTGGTATTAACTGGTGGTAGGTTTTTGGGCGGCCAACAAAGTTTCAAACAGCGGGCGGCAGTCGGCTTAAATGAAGCTCTAAATGTTGAGGATTGCAAATGAATGAGGATGTTCGACGCTCGCCTGCGAAGACCTCGCCGAGATCGGGAGATTCCTACGCCGATTGCTCGCCATAACCGCCACCGAAGATCCGTTCAAGCAATTCCAAGTTTAAATGGAGTCAAGTACGATGGTCCGCTCTGCCACGATGAGCGGACAAGCTGCAGTAAGGGAATGAGGTCTCCAACGGGCCAAAACAGAAGTCAGCCAACGCCAGCGCCATTTCCGCTTTATCTCTGATAACGGACGAATTGTTGCAGATAGCGGGCGTCAGCACCATGGGCCTCTTGGGCTGGCGCGGGCGGAAGGCTGCTGGGGCTGGGTAGGGTGTCAGGATTCAACTGTATTTTTGGACATTGCCTCGTGACGGTAGTGACCCGGACCTCGGGCTAAAGTTTCCCAGTCGGCAATCTTGATCTATCTCAATGCAAAACCCGCCTGATGGGCGCATTTGTGCCCCAGAAGAGGGAGGGTTCCTGTGGCCCCAATCCAAACTCTTACGTCGGATGGCCCTGCGGTACGGCGTCTGCGGGGCCTTCCTTCATTTGAGAAAAGTCAAGAAGCTGTGTCCGTCACTGGCATAGCCAAGGCCGCCCAATTGGCGCAACATCCAGTTTGGTTCACGTTGAAGCCGCGCACCTTTACAATCACGCTGCGAGCGAGATGAACCCGTGAGTTTTCCACTATTCGCATAGAGGGGTTGGCTCAAAGGTAACCTTGGCCACATTAAGGCTCATGTCACAAAACGGTTCTGCCTCATCAAGACAGCTCAAGCTCCCGTCTTTGCTCGCGTAAATTGGTAAACCCATCTCCACCATATGTGCGTCTACTGTGACTTTCTCTTTAAGCGCTTTTAGGAGTATTTTTGCAGGATCACCGCTAATTCTGATCGCGATGTGACAGACTTCTCCGGGTGAGCAATCCCCTTCTAGCGGGCAATAATTGTTAATTGCTGTCGTCGAAACCGTTCCTTTGGTTTCTTCAGCTGCCGCCATAGCGCCCTCCCCCGACTGGGTCAACAAGCACACAACCAGCCCACTAGTCATCACGAATGTTTTGATGCTCATGCACCCAGCATAGCGGTGATAGTCTTGGAGTCCAATAAGCTTCCGCGGCAGGCGCAGGCGGAAGCTGGGTGCGGCACTAATTCATTCTCAGAGCCCCTTGAAACCCAGAAAATGAAAGTTACCTGTAGTTAAGCAGGTGCCACGAGTTGGGCCTGCTGGGAATGTCCGGCCCCCTTAGGGCGGATGACCCGCAACGCATTGCTTTAGGAGAATGTGCCATGTTTGATTTCACCCCCCTTTATCGTTCCGGCGTTGGCTTTGATCGTCTTGCCCGTATGCTTGACGACGCTGCAACTTTTGAATCGCCTGCCTATCCTCCTTATAATATTGAGCTTGTGGGCGAAGATGAATACCGCATCACCATCGCCATTGCTGGCTTTGGTGCCCCTGACGTCAATATCGAAGTCAAGGGCAATGACCTGACTGTCACCGGCAAGAAGACTGACAAGCCAGAAGTAAAGACAGAATATCTGCATCAGGGCATCGCAGGCAGAAGTTTTGAGCGCCGCTTCCAGCTGGCGGATCATGTTGAAATTACGGGCGCTGACTTGACCGATGGCTTGCTGCAGATTTGGCTCAAGCGGGTAATTCCTGAAGCCCTGAAGCCACGCACCATTGCCATTCGCGGTGTCAATGAGCCAAAGACAATTGAGGCGAAAAAGGCCGCCTAACTCTTCCATCTGGGCCGTTGGGCCGAACAGCTAGGAAGTCACGTTGCCAGTCCGAGGGTTTATTAAGCCAATGAACCCTCGGGCGGTGCAGATGCGCAGATTGCTGCGAAGGCAGAAGCAGAGGGAGAGAAAAATGTGTTCACGAATAATTGTGGCTGCGGGTATTGCCGCTCTTGGACTGCTCGCGACCGGGGGTCAGGCATATGCCGGAAGTCTTGATGGCGGCGGCATTAAGGATTTGTTTCCCGGTTACTTCGAGGCAAAAGTTCAGGGCCACAGGATTTTCTTCGCCGGTTACCGCAACGGCAGCCTAAGGGGCGAAGCATATGGACGGCAAGATCAGGGCCGCTGGTTCGTCAAAGGTAATGCCCTTTGCGTTTCTTGGGAACAGTGGAACAAGGGCAAGACGACGTGCGGTTCGATTTCTCAGCAGGGCGGCTGGTTCATCGCGAGCGACGGCGGCGGCGAGATTATAAAATTTCGTCGGGCTATGGTTGCCCAACAGTAGATCCACAACTATTGCCAATGCCTTTATGCCGTTGGTTAGTAGGTACTCCTTGCGCTGACCCCATCCCCGTAACTGGCCTCGCTGTTATGGGCCTCCTCGGCTGGCGCAGGTCGAAGGTTGCTGTTATTGTTTAAGTCGTCAGTGATGTGTCACCGCGGAGCGCAGTCAATGAATGTGTTACGGCACTTGTCAAGAACGCTGGCTGTACTGGTTCTTTGCCAACAGCTCGTCTCAACTCCTACTATGGCTGGCGACGACTGTCTTAACATTTCGAGGAACGACGACCTCATCGTACTTTCAGGGACGTTGCAGGGAGTGACCGCAACCACAGGCGATTTCGATCCAGAGTCATTTTATATCCTGCAACTGGAAAGCAAAATATGCGCCTCTGGTGATGAGTTTTTGGACCCGGAGAGCCGTTTTAGTGAAATTCAAATCTATTCAAGTGATGAAAATTTGCAGGCGAAGCTAGAAAATCTGATTGGCAGAAAAATCGAAATACGTGGTGTTGGCTTTGGTGCGCACACCCGGCACCACTATCGCCCTCTTGTGGTTGATGTGAGTACCATCAGCCCGGTATGAGTAACCGCGGCAATGAAAGATTATTGAGTAATTCACCTCTCTTCGCCGCTGGCCTCAGTGCCATGGGCCTGCTCGGCTGGCGCAGGCGGAAGGCTGCGGCTGGGTAGGCTGACAGCGCCACTCTGCAGCACCTTCAGCTGCGAATTCATCAAATATCATCCTTATGCTCGTGAAGGAATCGAGCAATTTCCCGTTTTAAACGATAGCGTTGCTCGGGATCACTCATGGAGGCAGCATCGTCAAAGAGGCTCCGCTGCACTGCTGTAGGGAGATCATTCCACTGAAGAATGACAGCAGCACCTAAACACCTCAAAATTCGCTCTTCGATAACTTCCGATGCCATCTCCTGCGCTAATTTCGATCCTTTGGCCGATCCCTTTGCTCCGCCCTCACTCTCCCAACGAGCGATTGCCTTCGCCAGATCATGGAGGCTCTTTGGAACCTTGTATGTTTCAGTCATCATTTCCTTTTATAGCGGATGACGATGTTGTTCCAGTGCCATGGGCCTCCTCGGCTGGTGCAGGCGGAAGGCTGCCGTGGCTGAGTGACGCGCTGGGGCTGGATGCCGTCAACGTCCCCCAAGAGTTCTTTCACAAGTCACCTCTTGACGAATAATATTCGGTCATATTGGATTTTAATCCACGGATGGGGCCTTCGTAGAAACGAAACATGGGTATGCCGAATGGGCTGCCCCAATAACTGTGCTGGGGGGAAGTCATGCTTATGAAGAAAGCCCTGTTGGGGGCGGTAATGCTGTTGGGGTTGGTTGCTGGCCATGCGAAAGCGGCAACACTGATTGTCTATGGCGGAGAGGGTGGCTTTCCTACCGGTACCGACTATAACGAAATCAACACGACCCCAAGCCTTCCCGGCTCTACATCAGTTTCCGGCTCTACATCAGGAAGCGAGGGTGCAGCCAGTTCCTCCGTTGATCTGGCCAAAGGGCAGCTGAAGGCAGTGGCCTCGAGCGTACCACCCACTCCGCCAGAGGTTCCTAATCCTTCTGCCGTTGGCACAGCGATTTTCGACAATGAGTTGGTAACGATACAGGGCGATCTGTCTGATGTCATTCCAACCGAGATCCAAATGCTCGTCCACGTGGAAGGGTCTCTTACAGGGGGGACCACAAACTCCGGGCCATGGGCTTACGCAGCTTTTGATTTCAGGTTCGGCGATGATGTCTGGCAATACGGCATACAGACTACTACTTGTGGGACTAACCCCTCGCCCGGTTCCCTTTGTGGATACTCCGGCAGCTTCAGTTTCACGCAAGTGTTGACGGCTCTTGTCACTGACGCGACCAGAACTTTGTTCGTTAGCGGGATGGTGTCAGCTCAGGCAAGTAACGGCGGTCTTGCAGACGTAGGTCACACGATCTCTCTCGCATTATTACTGCCACAGGGTTTGAGTTTTACCTCTGACTCTGGCGTGTTCCTTACAGACCCGCAGTTCACGCCCTCAAGCGTCCCCCTCCCAGCCGCATTCCCCCTCTTCGCAGCTGGCCTTGGTGCCATGGGCCTGCTCAGCTCGCGCAGGCGGAAGGCTGCTGTGGCTGGGTAGGCTGATGCGGGCCTAGCCAGTGCGGCCATATTGGAGCAACGTAATCCCCGATTAGCTGGTCATCGGGGCGGATGCTGGCCAATCGGTTGTCTATGAACCTAACCGTAAACCAAAGGGGGGCCAAAATGGCCAAGGCAAAACTGATCGTGATCAAGGTGGAAGACAAGCCGGGCACCGTAGCAGCCGTTCTCGCGGTGCTGTCCACGGCCAAAGTCAATATCGAAACAATCTTCGGCTATGGCCCACAAGGCGATCTGCAGCTTATCGTCGATAATCCACGAAATGCTATCAAAGCCCTCAAAGCATCGGGTCTCGCATTTAGCGAAGGCAAGGCCGAGGTCGTGGAAATGCCCAACAAGCCCGGCAGCCTACATGCCTACCTGTCG
>JANNUW010000293.1:0-22686 GCA_031414095.1 Hyphomicrobium sp.
CATCATCTGCACGGGCGTCAACGGCGCCACGATGTATTCGCTGACGCCGCGCTTCAGCAGCTCACGGTACAAGAGCACGTCGTTGATGTGCCCAATGATGACGACCTTGGTGCCCGGATCGCAAGTCTCGGCCAGCTTGTCGAGTTCGCCGATCATCTGCGCGCGCGGCAGGCTGCTTTCGACGATGATCAGGTTTGGCGTCGGGCTTTCCTGATAGTGGGCGACAGCCGCGATGGCGCCGCCCATATGGACGCTGACGTGTGCCTTGCTCAGGCGCCGGTCTTCTGCTGCTGCTTGGACGGCGTCGGCGGTCGCTGGGCTCTCGCAAAATGCCTGGATCGAGATGCGCGGAATCGGCCGCGCGAGGATCACCTCGGCGGCGGACTCGTCGTGCCCGTAATCAGCAAATTGATCGGCGGCCAGCGTAGATGTGGAAGTTCTGGTCATCAAACATAGACCTCAATTTTTGCTGTCAGTAGAGATTTTTTCGTCGTCGGCCTTCACGGCGGTGGTGCTTTCGCCCTTCACGTACTTCTCCCAGGTCGCATCGCGACGCTCTCCGGACCGCTGACTTGGCGTGCGAGGTCCGAGCAAGTCGGCCGGATTGGCGACCATCGCCGCTAGGTTGCGCTGGTTGGCGCAGCCAAGATTAGGATGAGGCAGGTTGTTGGGATTGTAAGCGAGGTTCTCGGGCCACTGGCCGCACTCGGGGCCTTCAGCGACATAGCGCAGGTACGACACTTTGATGGGCGGCTCACCTGCGCCTTCCTGGGAATACGCTTCAACCTGAATGGATGCTTCGGAAAAACCGCGGTCGCTTAACAGATCGCGAATTTCGCCGACGGCGCTAATGGCAGCGACTTCATTGTTCGAGCCGCTCGGTGCGGCGATGATCAGGCGGCTGTTGCCGGCGTCGCTCGCACGTGAGCGGTCGGCAAAGGCGAGCAGTTCAGCACGCTGTTGGGGCGCCAAGCCCGACGAACCGCGCGGCACGCGCAGGTTCATCGTCTGCGGCTGTTGCGACACGATGATCGGGTGGCGCTGGGTCGGATCGACCAGCGCCCAACCGGCCACCTGACCGCGGTTGTCGTCGGTCTTGCAGCCGGGCAAGGCGAGTGTCAGCGCGCAGGCGATGATCACGTTGCGGCCGGCTTTGCTGAGCGCCAACGGAGTGCCGGCTAACTGAGCGTTGAGGAGCGTCTTATGTTGCGACGTCATGGCAAGGTTCCCGTGTCTCTCAGTTATTCAACGATAAAGCCGTAGTCGCCTTTCAGATCGCCGACCGGAGCCGAGGAGCCGCCGCCATAAATCCGATTGAGATGACCCATGAAGTTCGCCTTCATGTCGGTCGCTTCACCCAAGCCATCGAGCGGCCGGGCAAGTTCTTGGCGCGCAACAGGCTTGACGAGAATGGGCGTGACCATCACGACGAGCTCGGTTTCCTGCTTGATGAAGTCGCGTGAGCGAAACAGGGTGCCCAAGATAGGCAGATCCTTCATGCCGGGCATGCCGTCGATGTTCTGGCGCACGTCGTCGGAAATCAAGCCGGCCATCGCCATCGACCCACCGGACGGCAGTTCGACTGTCGACTTGGCTTGGCGCTTCTTGAGTGCGGGAATCGAGAGGCCGGCTAACTGCACGGCGCCATTGTTGGTGAGTTCGGAGACTTCGGTCTCGATCTTCAGGCTGATGCGGCCTTCCGAGAGTACGGTCGGTGTGAACGCGACGCCGACGCCGAACTCCTTGTAAGTGACAGAAAGTTTGCCATCGCTGTCGACGACGGGGATGGGGTATTCGCCACCGGCGAGGAACTTGGCGGCTTCACCGGAAATCGCCGTCAGGTTGGGTTCGGCAAGTGTTTTCACCAGACCATCGCGCTCAAGCGCCCGGATGGCGTGCGTGATGTTCGTGCCGCCGCCCGACGAGTATCCGCCGTCAAGCCCGCTGTTGCCGAACGTCGACGCGGTTGGACCAGTATTGTAATTGCACAGGACACCGGCGGTTACGCAACCGGCTACTTGTCCCGCTTGCAAGGCCAGTGTGCCCACGCCTGCCGTCGGCAGACCGCCAAGGCCGGCCGCGGCCGTCAGCGGCAGCGCGTTGCTGGTCAGCAGACCCGTGGAGAAGTTGCCCGAATTGATCTGGGCACCAAGGTTGATGCCGAATTGCTTGAGCAGCGAGCGCTGCACTTCAGCGACGACGACGCGTAGATTGACCTGCTCTTCGCCTTCGACCGAAAGCATATTTATAACTTTTAAATGATCGCGCACATCTTGATCGACCTTCGAGGTGGCGACAATGAAGCGCGACGCAATATCCGAGGCCCGCGTCGCATCTATCGGGTTGCGGACCGTTCCAGTCAGAATGACAGTTTCGTTCAAGACTTCCGACCGGACATTTGCACCGGGAATAAGCCGGTTGATCATCGCGTTGAGCGGGCCGGTATCTTCGTCGATGACGACTTCCAGCGTCAAAATTTGTTCGCCATTGGCATCGAAGAAGAAGGCGTTCGACTGGCCGGTCTTCTTGCCGATCAGGAATACGCGGTTCGACGACTGGACAACGGCGTCCATGAATTCGGGAGCCGAGACCACGACGTCGCGCAGGTCGCGCGGCATGTCGATGACCAGCGACTTGTTACGGCCGAGTGTCACGCGCTTGACCAGCGGCAGTTCGCTGTCTTTGACGCGCAGCGCCGATATGTGCTGACCTTCGGTCGCCTCGATAAGTGGCGCTGCTGATCCGGCAGACGCCGGCGCCAGCGGCCATGAGGTCATGAGTGCAACGAGAGCCGTTGTCGTCGCGAGGCTGGCCAGGGTGATGCCCCGGTGCGCGCTAAAATTCTTCTGCATAGGTCAGAGCCTTCCGGGCGAGGTACAGTAGCTGGCAGTTAGTTCACGCCATACGCACGCGACTTGACGCCGTAACGCATGACTCGAACGGCGTTACTGGTCTTGGTTTTGTTGAAGTCTTCATCCGCCGAGGGGTTCATGCCGTCGGCCTGCAAATCCGCGATCGAGCGTAGCGACAGGCTGATTTCGCCCATTGCATTTGCGAGGGCGAGCAACTCAGACTGCTTGGGCGTCAGTTCGAGGGTCGCGGTTGCAGCATTCACTTCGGCTGACTTCTTGCCTTCTTTGGTTTCGATCTGTTGGCCGATGGCGAGAACGCGGACGTTGCTGAAAAGCGTATCGCTGACGTGCTCATCGCCGCCGGTCCGGCCGCGTGTGCGGCGGATCAGAATGACATCGACGCGGTCGTTGGGCATGATCAGCCGGCCCACGGCGGTCTCTTCTTTGATCTTGGTCGAGATGGCACGCATGCCGGCTGGCAAAATGGCAGCGAGAATGCCGCCCTGTCCGGCCTTGATGAGTTTCGATGTCGTGATCGGTTCACCAGCCATGATGGGCGTGCGGGCGATCGAGCCCGAAAATTGCGACATGGCGCCGGGATTGGAGGTTTTCGTGACGAAGCCGGGACCAACAGCTGAATCGCTCGGCCATGACTGCCAGTGGAAGAGGTTGTCGGTCGCAACCTGGCCGAGGCCAATATCGACACGCGCCGTCAGCACTTCGGTCGAATTGATCGTACGTTCGACCGTCTTTTCGACAACCGGCTTGTTGACCATGCCCCGCACCATGACGACCGCGAGAAGGCCGGCGACGGTCGCGATTGCAATTCCTAAAAGCTGAGCCCGTTTCATAAGCGGCGCATCCTTGAACTGGCCGGTGGTTGGCCAATAGTGATTTGTTCCCGGATGATCATTGGCTGAGAAACGTCAACGCGAGGTTAATCGGCGCGTTAAAATGGAACTGGATTTGGGATTTGACGGCTACTTAAAGCAGCCCAGGGCACGCAGGAATTGGGAGGGGTACGCGATATCGTAGAGTTTTCGATACGGCAAAAATGCCTACCATTCTGCGTTCCCGGCCAAGCACGCGGTTACGCGTGCATCGAGCCGGGATCGCGTGCCCGATAGCCAGGACTGGATGCTGGACAATGCGAAGAGATTAGCCGGCGAACGAGGCAAACCAGATCGTCTGCGGGTAAATCCACAGAGCGGCGGCCGCGATGGCAACGCCGTAAGGCATGCTGCTACCCGGCACATGCAGCCGCAAGGCCCAGGGAGGAAGTGCCAACGATCCAGCCGGCAGCTTGCGGTAGACGAGCAAAGCAACGGCGAGCACGCCGCCCAGGACCGATATCATCAGAAAATACATCATCAGGTTATCAGCGCCAACCCAGATGGCTGATGCCGCCATGAGTTTAGCATCGCCCCCGCCCAGCAGGCGCGCCGCGAACATGGCGATCCCCACGAGCAAGATGAGGCCGCCGCAAGCTAGGTGTATGGCGAATTGTTCGAGCGATAGACCAGCGAACAGGCCGCAAACCAAGAAGGCCCCGATCAACGCCAACGAGATTTTGTTGGGGATGGTCATGGTCAAAAGATCCATCGCTCCCGCAAACGCCATGGCGGCAGGGAAAAGCAGCAGCAATGGAAAATAAGACACGCGTGTCACTCCGCAACAATGGCCGCTGATGGCATCGGCGCCCCTGAACGGTGCGCGCGACGATCATGACAACAACCCGCTAAACGACCCTTAACCCGCGCAACGCCAGGACTAAGTATTTCGCGGCCCCTAGCATTATTGGCTGAGATAGGGAACGGCGAGAACGTAAGCTGCCTGCAAGCCGTCGCGCAGGGCGATCAAGGAGCCGATGAGGCCGATTCCGACCAGCAACGCAATCAATCCATATTCGATAGCCGTAGCGCCCGACTCATCATTCAGGAAATTGGACACTACAGATTTCATTGGACGTTCCTTAAAGGGAGTGGCGACAAGCCCTGTGACAGGCAAGTCAGCACGTGGTGTGGTGTCTGAAAGGCTATCATCCCCGCCTTGAATTAAAGTAAATTCCGGGCGCTGGAACGCATTGAAAATCGTAGAAATTCAGCTGCAATTGAGTGGGCTTGGAAACACGAAATCCTCTGAGCTTTCGCTCAGAGGATTCCGGGACTAGCCAGCCATGCGGTTTCGGGCACTGCCCGGGCGTCCGCATGAGTTTAAATCAACCGGCTGTGAGGGTTGCTGCAACGCTTTCGAACAGGGCTGCGAGGCCTTCCTTGAGGGTCGTGAGGCTGGCGATGATGCCAACGCCGACGATGGCGGCGATCAGGCCGTATTCGATAGCCGTTGCACCCGACTCATCTGAAACGAAACGTGCGAAAAGGTTCTGCATGACTGTAGTCTCCCAAAGATTTGTGACTGATCCAGTTCAACCGTGAGGGCTGGATGCCTTCGTGTCTGAACTGAAGTCAATCTACCTTCGTCATGTGAATATCAGGTAAAAGCCTTTGACATGGAAATAAATGTCTGCTGCGATTGCGTAAATAACATATATATGATTTGAAAAAATGTTGATCTCTTGAGTATAAATTGGAAAGAAAGTTTTTAAATATATGACGTTGCTTGGGCGCATGCAGAATTATCCGTTGCTGCCATGCTTAATAATTTGTTCTGTCAAGTATATGATAATTCCATACTGCCTTTGATCTATGTTTTCGCAGTCAACTTTTTGGCGCAATTCGGCCCTGCCTCGTAGTCAGTTGTCTCCGCCAAGAAAACAACTTTGCGCGCAACGTCAATTGATCCGTGGCGCCGCCCTGAAAAATCGCAGTCCGCATCAAATCGACAGCCTTTTCTGCCATGCCCTCGTCTTCGTCACGTCGCGGGCGACCCGCAACAGGGCGATCGTTTGCAGTTCCTTCACCAATTTCTGACCTAATCGAAAAAAAAGCAGTCATATGAAGGACCCTTTCCATGCCCGTCAGGCACAGCCACACCGCCGTAGCCCTCAGTTCGCTCCTGGCCGCCGTGCTCTGGCCCGCGTGTCCGGCCGCAGCCAACGATTTGGTCGTACGTTATGATCAATCGCAGTTGCTGCGCCTGCCGCGGCCGGTCGCCGATATTATTGTCGGTAATCCGTCGATCGCAGATGTGAGTGTGCAGGGCGGCAATCTGCTGGTGGTAACGGGCAAGACCTTTGGAGTCACCAACATCATCGCCCTCGATGCTGAGCGCAACGTCATCCAGGATCAGCGCGTGGTCGTGCAACAGGACGATCAGCGCGTCGTCAACCTGACCAAAGCTGGCGGCCGGGAATCCTACAGCTGCACGCCAACGTGTTCGCCGACGCTGACCATCGGCGACAGCCCGGCTTATTTTGAAACCATCACCAAGCACGCCAACACCAAAACCAAGTTCTCCGATCAGTCCGGCGATCAGGGTGGCGGTGGCCAGTCCAACCAATAGCCCACTAGCTATCGGCGGCTGACGAAACTATCGACCACCCGCTTGCGGCCGGCGTGATCGAAATCGATCGCGAGTTTGTTGCCGTCGACGCCGGCCACGGTGCCAAAGCCGAACTTCTGATGCATGACCCGGTCGCCGGCGGTAAAGTCGGCGCCGGGCGCGCTCGAGTCCGCAACCAGTTGCCCCTCGATGGTCAGGGGCCCGCGTGATTGGCCAGCGGGGCGTTGCGTAAAGCCAGCCGTAGCGCCTGGCGTCTGGTATCCCGGCCCTGAGCCGCTTGGTTGTTTTGCATTTTGCGCCTGCGCGCGCTGCCAGCCCGGTGTGTCGTAAGTTGATTGAAACGGTTGCGGCCGTTCTTCGAAGCGGCTTTTGCCTGCATACCCGCTCACCCCGTATGCGCCGCCGCCGTATTGGTGGCTGCCGCCATACGGGCTGCGCGACTGCTGCACGTCGACGTTGGCTTCCGGCAGTTCATCGATGAAGCGAGACGGTAAAGCGGACTGATAGAGACCGCGGTTGCGCCGGTTCTGAGCAAACGAAATCTTGGCAACTTTTTTGGCGCGCGTGATGCCGACGTAGGCGAGCCGCCGCTCTTCTTCGAGCCCTGCTAGCCCGCTCTCGTCGAGTGAGCGCTGATGGGGAAAGAGGCCCTCCTCCCAGCCCGGCAAGAATACGGTCTCGAACTCAAGGCCTTTGGCTGCATGCAGGGTCATCAGCGAGACGCGCTGGCCATCGTCGCCTTGATCGACATCCATGACCAAGGAGACGTGTTCGAGAAAGCCACTGAGCGTGTCGAACTGATGCATGAAGCGCACGAGTTCCTTGAGGTTCTCGAGCCGCGTCTGAGCCTGCGGGCTCTTGTCGGCCTGCCACATGGCCGTATAGCCGCTTTCGTCGAGGATGATCTCGGCCAGTTCCGTATGCTTGAGGCCCTCGCCTTGCCGGCGCCAGCGATCGAATGCTCTGACAAGGTCGGCGAGCGATTTGCGTGCCTTGGCCCCAATCTCCTCGGTTTCGATGATCTCCTTGGCGGCCTGATAAAGCGGGATAGAGCGGGCGCGCGCCAAGGCATGCAGGCGCTGCACGGACGTATCACCGAGTCCGCGCTTGGGTACGTTTATAATGCGCTCGAATTTGAGGTCGTTGACGGGGTTGGCAGTAACCTCCAGGTACGCGATGGCATCCTTGATTTCCTGGCGCTCATAAAACCGCGGACCGCCGATCACCCGGTACGGCAGCCCCATGGTCATGAAGCGGTCTTCAAAGGCGCGCATCTGAAACGAGGCCCGCACCAGCACGGCAACTTCGTTGAGGCGCTGATTGCCACGCTTTAAGATTTCGATATCCTCGCCAATGGCGCGGGCCTCTTCTTCATCGTCCCAAACGCCCAGCAGCGAGACTTTGTCGCCAGCTTCCCCGTCGGTGAACAGCGTCTTACCCAGCCGGCCTTTATTGAACGCAATGACGCCACTGGCTGCCGCCAAAATATGAGCTGTCGAACGGTAGTTGCGCTCGAGGCGGATGACTGTCGCGCCGGGGAAGTCCTGCTCGAAGCGGAGGATGTTATCGACGTCGGCGCCGCGCCAGCCATAGATCGACTGGTCGTCATCGCCAACACAAGCAATATTGGGCGAACCTTGCGCCAGTAATCGCAACCACAAATACTGCACGACGTTGGTGTCCTGATACTCGTCGACCAGCATGTACCGGAAGCGTTGCTGATATTGAGCGAGCACATCTGGGTTTTCTTGAAACAGGCGCAGACTTTCGAGCAGCAGGTCGCCGAAATCGCACGCATTGAGTTCCTTGAGGCGCTTCTGATAGGCGGCGTAAAGGAGTGCGCCTTTGCCGCCGCCAAACGCCGTGCCTTCGCCGTTGGGAACTTTTGGCGGTGTCAGGCCCCGATTCTTCCAACCGTCGATCAACCCAGCGAGCTGCCGGGCGGGCCAACGCTCTTTGTCCAAACCCTCGGCTTCAATCACCTGCTTCATCAGTCGGATCTGATCGTCGGTGTCGAGGATCGTGAAGCCAGACTTGAGGCCGACAAGCTCGGCGTGGCGGCGCAAAATCTTGACCCCAATGGAATGGAACGTGCCGAGCCACGGCATGCCTTCCACGGTTTCGCCGGTTAAAGTGGCAATGCGGTCCTTCATCTCGCGCGCGGCTTTGTTCGTAAAGGTCACGGCCAGAATTTGCGACGGCCAGGCGCGCCGTGTCGCCAGAATGTGGGCGATGCGGGCGATGAGCACGCGGGTCTTGCCTGTGCCCGCGCCGGCCAGCACCAGCACTGGGCCATCGACGGCTTCGACGGCCGCGCGCTGCTCAGGATTAAGCCGATCGAGATAGCTGGAGGACGGCGGTGCTGCCACCGGCGCTGCCGCCATCGCGCGCCGCGACAGGGGTACGGCGTGCGCCGCAGGCGCGGGGGCTGCCTCGTAAGGCAGGTCGATCAAGTCAGAGGCGGCCGGTTCGAAGGAGGGCAAGTCGAACGGTTCACCTGCCGTAAAAGCGGTCTGTTCGGTGCTCTGCGCCGGGCGTGCGTCTTCGTCGGGACGGCCGTGGCCGGGTCGCGATGTGTTCGCGGAACGTTTCGAAGGTTCGCTCATGTCTAGCCCCTATAGCAACGCAAACCCGGCGGCAATCGGGCGGGCACGCTCGCCCACATCACAAATAGGGCGTCGTTCGAGGATTTACCGGGTAGGTGCAAGACGATGAGCAAGAAATCTAGGTCTATGAACAACGCAATTTAGGTTCCAGATGGCCACATAATTGGACTAGTGTGCGGCTATTAATCGTGTTTGACACGGCGCGGCGAGGCTGGGCGGCTGGCCTCACAGCGGCTTTGGCGCGCAACTTTGATTCGAGAGCGAATGAACGTGGATGAATAACGCGCTGCTCTATATCGGCGGTTTCCTAGTCGTCGTACTCGCATCGCTGTTTGCGGTGCCTCATTTCGTCGACTGGAACAGTTATCGCGGCGTATTCGAAGAGGAGGCGTCGCGGGTACTCGGCCGTGACGTGCGCATCGGCGGCACGGTCAACTTGCGGCTGTTGCCCGCGCCCTACATCAGTCTTGAGAAACTGAAGATTGCCGACCCGTCCAGCACCAGCGGCGACAGCCTTTTCCGGGCTGAGAGTTTCACGGTGTGGCTGTCAGTGCCTCCGCTGCTGAAAGGCGTCCTTGAAGCCAACAAGATCGAGGTCCGCCGGCCGGTGGTCCAACTCGTGGCCTCGCCCGAGGGCGGCGGCAATTGGCAAAGTCTGACTATCAATTCGGGCCAGATGCCGCTCATCCCCAAGGGTGTGAGTTTACAGTCGGTCACTATTACCGACGGCGCCCTGGTGGTCGGCACCACGGCGCGCCCCGAAATGAAGCGCCTGCTGTCGATCAACGGCGAGTTGATGGCTGAGGCATTGAATGGGCCATTCAAGTTCTCAGGCTCTTTGATCGCAGATGGCAACTTGCGCGACGTGCGGCTGGCGACATCGGCGGCCGAGCCCGATCAGGATGTCCGGTTTAAAGTCACGGTCAGAACACTCGATAGCGGCAACAACTACACGCTCAGCGGCCGCGTCCTCGATCTCAAACAGAAGGCTAAGTTCGAAGGCGACCTCAGCGCCGATCTGAACTTGAGTTTGCTCGGTCGTGACGAGGCGCAAGCCGCCAGCGGTGCGGTTCCCAGGTCCGAACTGACAGCCAAAGTCACGGGCGATACGGCCGGCGTCGAATTCAAAGACATCGCGCTCGCCTTGGCGCAAGGCACCACACCGCAGCTCGTTTCGGGCTCGGCAAAAATATCCTGGCCCGAGCGTACCCAGATCGAGCTGTCTTTGGCCTCCAAATGGCTCGATTTCGACCGTCTGACAGGGGCCGGCAAAGCCGTTCCCTTGGATGCCGGCCGCCGTCTCTTTGAAGCTTTAGCCGCAGCGTTACCCAACGAAGCCGATACCAGCACCAATGTAACCTTCGATCAGGTCACGCTCGGCGGCGATGCCGTCAGCGATGTTCGCTTGCAAGCCAGGCGGGCCGGCGGGGCACTCGAGCTCAAAGGTGTGCGCGCCAGCCTTCCCGGCGGCGCGCGTGTCGAATTCGATGGCGAGTTGAACGGAGCCGATGCCGCTCGCGTGGTCACCGGCAGCATCGCATTGTCTGGCCAAAGTCTACAGCGCTTCATGGCATGGGGTACCGGCAAAGACGGATTGGTGGCCGCCCATGCCGACGGGCCGTTTGCTTTGGAAGGCGACTTGTCGCTGTCGCACACCGAGGTTGCAGTACGCAACGCAACGGCGGAAATTGCCGGCATGCCGGTTGCGGGCGAAATTCAAGCAAGCTTGCAAGGGCGCCACAGAATGCTGGTCGTGGTCGAAGGCGATCGGCTCGACGCTGGCGCACTCTGGCCGGGAAGCCTGAAACCGGAATTCGCGGCCGCTTTGCTGCGCATACCTCTGGCACCAGCTTCGGCTCAAGCCGACCCAGAACAGGCCAAAGGAGTAGCCTCAGGGCCTGCGACCCAGGACATGGATATTCGCGTGCGTTTACGCGCCAAGGAGCTCGCCGACGGCGACCGGGTGTTAAAGAACGTCGATGCCGATCTCTCGATCGAGAACGGTGCCTTAGCGATGCCAAAGCTGAATTTCACGACCGCTGACGGCCTTAGCGTCAAGCTGGAAGGCGAAACCAAGGTTGCCGACAACGCCGACAAGACAAATGGCGAATCAAGCACTACCGGACAAGCGCGCCAGACTGGCGTCGTGCGCGGTATGATCCTAGCCCCCGATGGCGCTGCCATCGCGAGGATAGCCCAGGCCCTAGGTCTGGATGCCGGTGCGGCCAATCCCCGGTCTCTTGCGGCGCTCGCACCTTTGAACCTTGCCGGCAGTCTCCAGTTGGGCGCGCGCACCGGCCAATCTGCCGATCTTCAAGTCGACGGTGTTGCCGGCAAAGCTCGTATCTCCGGCGCTTTCTTATTGGACGGGGGATGGAGCGGCTGGCGAACTTCGCCCGCCGATATCTCGCTAACTGCTGACGGGGATGACATTGGCCGGACGCTATCGGCGCTCATCGGCACGGAAAACAAAATGCAGGAGACCGGCACGGCGCACTCTGGCCGGCTGGCCGTCAAAGCGCTGTCAGATGCCGGGGGTAATTTTTTGGCCAACGCGTCGCTGCGGGCTGCAGGACTAGAGGCCGTATTCGACGGTACCACGAAATTCGACGCCCAAACGGGTTGGCAAACGGCAGGCGACGTGCGCCTCAACACCGACGACGCGCGCACTCCCATGCAGCTTGCGGGCCTCGCTATCGGCAAGGGCGCTGGTCAGTTTCCGATGACCGGCTTGGTCAGGGTTACTAGCGATAAGAGTGGCCAAAAATTTGTCCTCGATGGTTTGCAAGCGGGAGGTTCCAAGGTCTCCGGTCAGGTCGCCGTCGCCTTCGGGCAGAATGGCGGACACGCCAGCCCGTCGATCGAAGCCGACATCGCCGCCGACGCCGGGTCCGTCCCTGCCTTGCTTGCGATGTTGACGAGTGCGAGCGTGGCCGTCGCCGCGCCGTTGCCCGAGCCGGAGGAAAAAGCGACAGCGCCGGGTAAGAAACGGCGCCAACCGCTCGCTGGCCCTGTCCCAGTGCCGGCGCTGGCCGCCGCCAGCGGGGACGCCTCGATCTGGCCGACCGAAAGCTTCGACAGCGGGCTTCTTGCTCACCTCAACGGCAGGATCAAAGCCACGTTCGGCACCCTATCGATCGAACCGGGTTTGGGGATGACCGAGGCGGTCATGGATTCGACTCTAACGCCGGGACGAATCATAACGCAGCTGACCGGCAAAGCCCTGGGCGGCGACGTCCAATCGTCGGTTTTACTCGATCGTGACCCGGTCGGCGTCAAGCTTGCGGCAGCCTTTGCTCTCAAGGCTGGCGGCGCAGACAATTCTAACGCCACACTGAAATTTGACGCCGAGGGCCGCGCGTCGAGCCCGGCCGGGCTGATTGCCGAAATTAAAGGCAAAGGCGAACTCGTGCTCGCCGCTGATGCTTTGCATGTGAACTCACCCGCCGCCCTGACCCCTGTTGCCCAAGCCGCGCTAGAGGGCAAGGGCCCCGTCGCGGGCGAGGACCTCGCGCTCGCGATCCGCAGCGCGCTGAAAGACAGCTCGCAGTCGCTGGGCGGTTTTTCCGTTCCGTTGACCGTCGGCGACGGGATCGTGCGCTTTGACAAGGTTCGTCTCGATGCAGCCGCGGGCCGGTCGCAGTTCGACGCCGTCATCCAACTCGACACCTTAAGATTACTGAGCGAGTGGCAAATCCAGCCCAAGATTGAACGCGTTGGCGCGGCGAGCGGCGCCGAGCGCCTCATGCTGGCGCCGGTCACGGTCGTCTATAACGGCAAGCTCAAAGACATCGCCAGCCTTGAGCCCGAAATTGCCGTCACGGCCCTCGAACGCGAGCTGGCGGTTCGCAAGATGGAGCACGACGTCGAGCAGCTGGAACGGCTACGCAAGGCCGATCAGGCGCAGGCGGCTGCAGAGAACGAGCGCCGTAAAGCGGCTGAGGCAGAGCGGCTGCGCGCTGCCGCCACTGCCAAAGCTTCACGCGATGCCGCGGCTGCAGCCGGTGCCGCCCAAATTCCGGCTGTTCCCGATCCAACGGGACAAACGTCGGGCAATGGTGCGCCGCCGACCGGCAGCGAGCCAAACGTGCAGCCGCAGCGCCGCGACGAGGGTGCAAGCTCAACTCCCACCGATCCCGCAGCCGTTTCGCCTGAAGGTGCGGCCGCGGCCGACGACCCGCAGCTTGCTAACGGCGGGAACGCCAATCGGCCTCAGAACAATCTCGGGCGGTCGGCGTCTTCTTGGCGGCCGCTTGTTCGCAAGAAGAAAGTTCAGGAGTCGTGGAAACCGTTCCAGGTCCCGCCCTACTGAGGTCAAGCACCGCTTGAAAAAAAGTGATCAGTCGCGGTTGCCGCCCTCGTAGCTCATGACGGCCGCGCGGCGGCGCACATAGTCGAGAATCCAAATCCGCACCGCGCCCGACAACCCGCAACCGTTGCGATTTTCGTCGATGCGCGCGACCAGAGCCGCCAGCGACAGCCCCTCGAGGGCTGCGGCTTCCTTGAGCGCTTCCCAAAAGGGCTGCTCTAGCGAGATGGATGTCCGGTGCCCTTGCAGAGCAAAGGAGCGCTTGACCGGACGGTGTTGACTGGCCTGATCGGTCACGACACGCCGCCGGGTTTTGGATCGTTTGCGGCGGTAGCGGTGCGCGGCAGGGCCGATGCCACGGCCGAAGTATCGAGTTTGCTGCCCTCGAGCCGGCGGCGATCCAAGTCGGCGGTCGCGGTCGCCAGCTGCCGCTCACCTTTGCTGCGCCCGAATTTCAGCCTGTTTCCGGCTGCGAGCTCTACGGCATTTTTGCGAGCTTTGGTTTTACGGGCTTTGCGCAGGTTGATGATGTCGGCGGTCATGGCGCGATCCGGAGAAGCAGAACCCAAGGCGGAAATAGACGGTCTTCGTCGGTACAGGCGTAGGCCGGGAGTGTCAATTTATGGCAGATGCCCGCCAGATCGGGCTGCTACAACTCGGCACGATATCGGCGGTCTAACACTTTAACCGGCCCTGATTTGTGAACCGGACTGATCGCTCAGAGTATATATTGACGGGGAGCAAGCCCCCGCGTAGGCGGATGCTTTCCCAAGGGCGAGGCAGTTCCGAACCGCGGGACGGCGTTAAATCGGTCTAAAATCCGTTTTTCCAAGTTCGGTTCATTCAGCTAGGACGTCAAGCATATGGCAGCGGCACGGCAAACATCGGTGATCGAAGCGAAAGCAGGCGATGCCAAGGGCGCGCGGCGGACGAACACGGGTCTGGTCGAGGCCTACGACCCGATGTGGCAGCAGTTGCGTAAGGAGTCGGAGGCGGCGATGGCCGGCGAGCCGGCGCTGACTGGGTTCATTTTCTCGACCGTGATGACGCACGCGAAGCTGGAAGATGCAATCTGCCACCGGATCGCACAGCGGCTTGGTCATCCAGATCTCGATGCCAGCGTCATCGTGCAGACCTTCAGCGGCGTGATCGCGTCTCAGCCCGGCGTCATGGAAGCCATCCGCTCCGATCTTGCAGCCGTGCTCGATCGCGATCCGGCTTGCACGCGCTATCTCGAGCCGCTGCTTTATTTCAAAGGCTTCCATGCGCTTGTCACGCATCGTTTCGCCCACGAACTTTGGCGCCAGGGCCGGCACGACTTCGCGCTTTATCTGCAGAGCCAATCGTCCAAGATTTTCGCGACCGATATCCACCCCGCTGCCCGCTTCGGGCGCGGGATCATGCTCGATCATGCAACCGGGTTCGTGGTCGGTGAAACCGCAATGGTCGGCGACAACTGCTCGTTCCTGCATGCCGTCACACTGGGCGGCAGCGGCAAGGAAACCGGGGACCGGCATCCCAAGATCGGCGCCAGCGTGATGATCGGAGCTGGAGCCAAGGTGCTCGGCAACATTCACGTCGGCAACTGCGCGCGCATCGCGGCGGGTTCGGTCGTACTGCAGGACGTTCCGCCACTGACGACAGTCGCGGGGGTTCCAGCGCGTGTGATCGGGCCATCCGGCTGCCCAATGCCGGCACAATCCATGGATCAGGGTCTTGGTCCTGACGATTTCGGCGGCCTTTAGGGTCCGTCCAATTTTTCAAGGGAGATGACGGCGTGAAAAAAGACGAAATGGCCAAAGTCGAAGGCTACTTGCGCAAGACGTTCGGCACCAAAACGCTGACGGTTCGCGCGCGGCCAAAAAAGGACGATTCAGCCGAAGTCTATATTGGCGACGATTTCGTGGCGGTTCTCTACCGCGAGGAAGAAGAAGGCGAAGTCTCCTATCAGTTCCAGATGGCCATTCTCGACATCGATCTGGAAGAGGCATGAGCGGAGCGCCGTGCTCACGCGCCGGCTAGCATAACTTAAAAGTGCCGTCAGGAATTTCCCACATGCCGCTCTACACGCTTGGCGAAGATCGCGTCAAATTGCCGGTGAACGGTAACTGCTGGGTGGCTCCCAACGCGGTGCTGCTGGGCAAGGTCGAATTGTGCGATGACGCGAGTGTCTGGTTCGGCGCGGTCTTGCGCGGCGACGATGAACTCATTCGCGTTGGTGAGCGCTCGAACGTGCAGGACGGCTGCGTCTTGCATACGGACCCGGGGTATGCCCTCGACATCGGAGCCGATTGCACCATCGGGCATATGGTGATGCTACACGGCTGCACGATCGGGCGCGGTTGCCTGATCGGCATAGGCTCGATCATTTTGAACGGCGCCAAGATCGGTGACGAGTGCCTGATTGGCGCCAATACGCTGATTGCCGAAGGCAAGGTGATACCGCCCCGGTCCATGGTCATCGGATCGCCCGGCAAAATCGTGCGCGAACTTTCCGACGAAGATGTCAAACGCTTCGGTGCCGGCGCAGGCCGCTACGTGGCGAATTGGAAGCGTTACGCAGCCTGGCTGATTGCCCAGGGCGAATAAAAAGACCGGCCGAGTTTTTCGCCCAAACGCGTTCCTTCATTCGCAGCGCGCGTAGATGTGCGTACCGGCATCATCGACCATGGCAAGCTGCTTATCGGCAACCGACATGCCGAACTCGTAAGCCTGACTGTCGCCTTCGACGGAGCATTCGGCCGTCACTTTCCACTCGTTCGCGTTACCACTGATCGACTTGAATGTGCAGTGGGCTTCGTGTTGATCGAACCGGCCCCGGCCCATCACCATGGGCGCATCTTCCACATCTTGCTCTTTGCCGCACTGCGTGGGGTCTTCGGCCCACGTGCCCTCGTAGGCCGTGCTTTTTCCGGCAGCAACCGTCACCGGCACGGCGTCACCTGCATTATTGCTTTGGGCGTGCGATGCCGCGGACCAGATGAGCGCCAGACCAATGACTGCGGCGAGGCGTGCTGAGCGCATTAACGTTTCAACTCCAATTGTCCGGTGTGCGGGCCGTGCTGGTAACATCGTGACGCCTCAAGCGTGTCAGAAGCTGGGCGCCGGCATGTGGCAACAATTGCCAGACGTAGGAAATGCAAACACCATGCCGCCCGCGCGCTACGGGGCGCTGCGGCGAATTTCGCTGGTGCGCCATCTGCGGATGTTGCCTTTGGCCTCGAGCGCTTTGGCCTCGGTCAACGCGTAAATCCGGCTGGCAATCGTTTGCGCGTTAATATCGAGCTCTTGAGCTTTCATGACATCGACGGTTGCAGCAATGAGCATGGTCACGCGTTGCCATTCGGGCTTGGCGCAATCGAGAATGACAGTGTCGAGATGAGTAGAGGCGTCGGGTAAGTTGGAGGTGGTCACAATGGTCTCCAAAAGCACGCCACTGCGGCGCTTTTGTAATGAATGATTATCAAAGTCTAGCAACGCCCCTAACACGGCAGACGGGCGAACGTGCAACTCACAAGTGACAGATTGGTGGAAAAACCGCGTCGAGTTCAGCTAATGTTCTCGCGCATCGGGCGCTTTCCATCCGTAGAGCCAATCATAAGTCGCTATCAACCGGTCTGGCGGAGCGGCTCGCAGAAGCGCATTGCGCGCAACGCGAAGCGCGCCGTCCAGGTGATACATCCGGCCATTGCGTTGCGAAGCCGCCGCCACCATGAGCGTTCTGGGTGCGCGTTCGTGGCCATAATCGGACAACGCGGCTGCGACAGCGCCGGGCTGTGACCGTCCGACATGACGGGCAAGAACGAGCGCATCTTCCAGTGCCATCACGGCACCCTGCGCTAAAAATGGCAGCACGGGATGAGACGCATCGCCCAGAAGCGCCACCCGCCCGGCGCTCCACTGTTTTGGCTGACGCATGGTCATTAGAGGCCAGCCGCGCCAGCTCACCGCACGCTCTAATAGAGCGCGCAATTGGACCGGCGCGTGAGAAAACCCCGAAAGAATATGTTCGGCGTGTTCGGGCACCCCCCAACCGGCGGGGATCTCGGAGCTGGCCAGAACGGCCACGATCGCAATCTCTTGTCCGGCCCGGACCGGATAGTGGACGGCGTGTGCGCGCGGGCTCAGCCAGATATAGGTCGAAGACGCGCTCAAGCCGCCCGGTATTTGATCGGCGTTGACAACCGCACGGTAGGCGCAGCTTCCAGCGTACGAGGGAGGAGCAGAGCCAAAATTCTGCTGCCGCAAACGTGACCACAATCCGTCTGCCGCAATGAGCGCTGAACCCTCCGGCCGGTTGCCGTCCGATACGTCCAGTTGAACGCGGCCGGGATGGGATGCCGCCTGCAAAACTTCGCACCCGAGCGAAAATTTGATCAACGGTGTGTCCTTGGCCGCCGCCAGAAGGGCGCTATGCAAATCCGCCCGATGCACCGTCCAGTACGGCGCGCCGTGGCGCCGTTCAACACTTGGCCCCAGGTTGAGGCGCGTCAATTGTTGCCCCGAGACGCCATCCATGATCGTCAAATATTCGGGCGCTGCGCTCACAGCTTCGAGCTTGCCGGCCACACCGAGACAGCGCAGCGCGTGGACGCCGTTGGGTCCGATCTGGATGCCAGCACCGTCTTCCGAGGGCGACGATCGCTTCTCGAAAACATGCGAGCCGATGCCGTGGCGTGCGAGGGCGAGGGCGCTCGCAAGCCCTCCGATTCCAGAGCCGGCGATGAGCATAGGCAACGAGTGGTGCGTGCTGCTGAGCGTCAAATCGCGTGCTCGCGGGCCACGTTGACGACGCATCCCTTGGGATCGCTGTCGCCGGCATCGAGGCGGGGATCGAACACGAACAACGTCGAGCAATACCCGCACAACACCTGGTTATCCGAGCCCATATCGAGGAAAACGTGCGGGTGATCGAAGGGTGGCCGCGCGCCCATGCAATTGAATTCCTTGACGCCGACGAAAACCTTTTCAGCGCCGGGGTCGTTGCTTAAATGGGGCACGAATTTCGCGGCCATGATCTGTCCTTCAAGCTGGTTCCAGTCGCGGGCAACATAGCGCTGGGCCGGTGTAAATGATACGCCGCATGGCTATGACATGGCCCGAGGCACTGCTGGAAGAGGAATATTCATGCCGGTTTTCAATTCGGATGGTGTTGAAATTTCCTATCTCGTTGAAGGCCCGGAGCCGTCTGCCAAGCTGCCGGTTTTGTTGATTCACGGCTTTGCCTCTAACGTCCAAATCAATTGGGCCTTGACAGGCTGGGTCAAGGATTTAACGGGGGCAGGCTTCTGTGTCGCCGCATACGACAATCGCGGTCACGGCCGCAGTCAAAAACTCTACGGCCTCGATGACTATGGCGCCCCGGTCATGGCCGAGGACGCGCTGCGTTTGCTCGATCATCTGGGTATCGCGCGCGCCCACGTCATCGGCTATTCGATGGGCGCGCGGATCGCGGCGTTCTTGGGTGTCAATCATCCCGCCCGCGTCGCAAGTCTCGTGTTCGGCGGCATGGGGCTCAACATGGTGCGCGGCATGGCCGGCACCGGTCCCGTTGCGCACGCTTTGGAAGCAGCCCACATCGACGACGTCACGAATCCCACCGCGCGCACTTTCCGCGCTTTTGCCGAGCAGACGAACTCGGACCTAAAAGCACTGGCCGCGTGCATACGCTCGGCCCGCGCCCCCGTGACGGCGCAAGCGCTCGGCGCCCTCGCGTGTCCGGTGCTGGTGGCGGTTGGGACCGACGACGGGATCGCCGGCTCGGCCGCGGGTCTCGCCGAACTCATTCCCGGTGCGATCGCCTTCGATATTCCAAAACGCGAGCACATGAAAGCCGTCGGCGACCGCGCCTTCAAAGCGCGGGTGATCGAATTTTTAGCGGGCCTTGACGTGACCGCCGGTTAGAAATCGATCAGCATCACGGGCACATCTGTGCCGGCGGGTACGGCCGGCGCACCAACTGCCCGCACGATCAGGCATGACGCGTGAGCGAGGGGCGAGACGAGCGAACTGTCTTGGGAAGCGATCGGCGTGACCTGCAAGCCCGCGCCGGAGACCGCTTCTATTGTGCCACGCATGTAGTGCGTGCGCGGGCCATTGGCATCGAGCGCGATGGTAACGCGCGCCATCCCGGTCGTAGCCGAGGCTGCGTCGTGGCCCAGCATTGCATGAATGAGCGGCACCATGAAAAGGCGGCCGCAGATCAGGGCCGACACGGGATTACCGGGCAACCCCAGCACGCGCTGAGACTTGACGAGGGGCGTATCGCGCTGGCCAAACATCAACGGCTTGCCCGGCCGCATGGCGATCTTCCAGAAATCGAGCGTCATGCCGGCCGCCTGCAACGCGGGCGCCACGAGATCATGATCGCCAACCGAAGCCCCGCCCGTTGTAATCAGAATGTCTGCGGCGTCTGCGAGGGCGATTTTTTCAGCGAGAGCCGCGTGCGTATCGCGCGCTATGCCCAACACGACCGGCACACCGCCGGCGCTTTCGACGAGTGCTGCAAGACCAAACGAGTTCGAACACACGATGCTGTCGGGGCCCGGCGTCTCACCGGGCCAGACGAGTTCATCGCCGGTCGCTAAAATCGCAACGGTCGGACGGCGCCGGCAGGGCACCGACGCGTGTCCCATGGCAGCGGCCAATGTCAGCGCGCGCGCATCAAGCACGCGCCCCGCGGCAAGGAGGCGCTGTCCGCTGACGAAATCGAAACCTTGCGTGCGCACGTGGCGGCCGGGCGGGCTTGTCTCCCGCATGATGATGCCGTCCCCGTCGGGGGTTGTGTCTTCTTGAATGACGATCGCGTTTGCGCCCTCGGGAAGTGCGGCGCCCGTGAAAATGCGCACGCAGTGCCCGCCTTCCACCGCGCCATGGAAGCGATGACCAGCGGCCGACGTGCCGGCAAGCGTCAGCCGCGCGGGGACGCGGACGACGTCAGCGGCGCGAACTGCGTAGCCGTCCATGGCGGAGACGGCAAAGGGCGGTTGCGTAAAAAAGGCATCGAGCGGTTCCGCCAGAGTACGGCCGCGTGCCTGTAGAAGTGGGACCGCTTGCGAGATTGTCAGCGGCGCCCCATCGATGACGCGTGCGATGGCTTGGTCGACGGGCAACAGTGCCATTGGACGAGCCTCTAAACGAGTGTTCTGACCCAAACGCGTGGTACTCAGTTCTCACGTCTCTCACGACCGTCATCCTGGCGTCATGGCGGAGCCATGCGAACGCATGGACGGCCAGGAACCGGTGTCTCGAAGCGCATTCAATACCGGAACCAAGAACTCTGACGAACAACTTTCTGCAACACTCCGGATCCCGGCCTTCGACGGGATGACGGTGTTTAAAAAGCAAGACTTGGGGATCATCGGTCCGTGCCTGAACACTAGATAGCGAGCCGCGCGTTTATGTTTGGCGCGCGCCGCGCGGTGAACTGCCGGCGCCGGCAGCTACGGGACCAGCTGCGTAGTTGCCCGAGCGGCCGCCGGTTTTTTTAATCAAGCGGATGCCTTCGAAGCTCATCGCCTTATCTGCGGCCTTGAGCATGTCATAGAGGGTGAGGCAGGCGACCGAGACTGCCGTTAAAGCTTCCATCTCGACGCCGGTCTGGCCTGCAACTTTAACTTCAGCGGTCACTTTGATGCCCGTAGGTGCACTCGATGTTTCGAATTCGACCGACACTTTGGTGATGGCGAGCGGATGACACAACGGTATCAGGTCGTGGGTTTTTTTGGCGGCCATGATGCCCGCTATGCGTGCTGTGGCGAGCACGTCGCCTATTTTTGCGGACCCGGTTTCGATGAGCGACAGCGTCGCGGGGGCCATCGCGACAAAGCCTTCAGCTCGCGCCGTGCGCTGGGTCGCTTGCTTGTCCGAAACATCGACCATATGCGCTTGTCCGTGCGCGTTCAGATGCGAAAGCTTGGTCATTTGGCTTTTTAGTCTCCGCGCGAGAGTAGCGCCAGCGTTGCCGCGGTCACGTCGTCGTGGCGCATCAAGCTCTCGCCAACGAGATAGGTGTGAACGCCGGCCTTTTCCAGCCGCGCGATATCTGCAGATGTCGCAATGCCGCTTTCGCCGATCACGATGCGATCCTGGGGCACGCGCGGCGCCAGCCGTTCGGTGGTTGCCAGCGTCACCTCGAAGGTTTGCAGATTGCGATTGTTGATGCCGATGAGTTTGCACGGCAGCATTAAAGCCCGTTCCAACTCGGCTTCGTTATGAACCTCGACAATCGCGTCCATTTTCCAGTCCCGCGCCGCGGATGCGAGGTCGGCTGCCAATGCATCATCGGCATCGGCCATGATAATCAGAATGCAATCGGCACCCCAGGCGCGGGCTTCCACGACCTGGTAAGTGTCGATCATGAAGTCTTTGCGCAGCACCGGCAGCGAACACGCCGCTCGCGCCGCCGTCAAAAATTCAGGCGCGCCTTGAAAGTATGGCGTGTCGGTGAGGATCGACAGACAGGTGGCGCCGCCGAGCTCATAGGCCTTGGCGAGAGCGGCCGGGTCGAAGTCGGCACGGATCAAGCCTTTGGACGGCGACGCCTTCTTGACTTCAGCGATGAGGGCCGGCTTTTTCGTTTTCAATCGTGCTTCGATGGCTGCCGCGAAAGGGCGAACGCGTGGCGCAGAGCGCGCGTACTCCGCCATCACCTGAAGTGGATTGCGCGCCTTCGCGGCCGCTACTTCTTCGCGCTTGTAGGCGGATATTTTAGTCAGGATGTCAGCCATGTGCGCTCACGTTAAACGGGCTCAGGCCAATTTGCCTAGCGCGTGCCTAACGGGCCTATCGCTAGCGCGCAAGCGCGAAGCCGTTCTCGTCATGTCTGCCGGCTGTTAGCTTTAGAAGCGATTGTCCATTGGAAGGGTGCTCTTGACCCCCGCGCTGTCGCCGCTGCTGTCGCCCCAATCGGAAAACAGACCGCCGCTTTCAGCGACGACTTTCTTGGGCGGTGCCGGCGTGAAGTCTCCCGCGAGGTGGCGATTCAAATCAGTTTTGATCTCTTTGGTGCGCTGATCGGAGCAATATTTTGGATCGGCCGCGGTGGCCTTGATGACGCCGTTGTAGGAGACGTCGTAGATCTGCTCGATACGCGGCATTTGACCAGCGCTGGCGGCGGCTTCGCTCGCAAGGAAACTGGCGCGCAGTTTTTGCGCATCGAAGTTATAGCCGCACTTCACGGCGCGGGCCGAAACCGTGCCTACCTGAAAGGCGCGTGATGTCGGATCGCTGGTGACGACCGGGTTTACGTCGGCTGCATTTTGCACCGCGTTCGCGCCCGACGGCGCCGAACCGCCGCCAAGTATCGAGCCCGTCGATAGGCTTGATCCGGCAGAGCAGCCCGCGAGCGCAAGGCTGCCCACGATGAGAGCGAGGTTAGACGGCTTCATTGCGGTCTCCAATTAGTCACGCAAGCCAGCTTTGCCGCGAATCGCTTCGCGGGTCAATCCACAGGCCT
>JANNUW010000294.1:0-15225 GCA_031414095.1 Hyphomicrobium sp.
GCAAGCCGCGTTCCAACACCTTCCTTCATGGCGGGCCTGATAGTCTCGGCGGCCTCGGACAAAATTGCTCTCGCCTCTGCTTCGAGACTGCGCCCATTGCTGTTGGCGCGCCGTCTCAGCCGTTCTTTCACATCATCGGACACATTTCGCACTAAAAGCTGGGCCATTGCGCACTCCTCATCTATTCTTGTGCTATCATAATGATATCACAGGTTCAGCTAGATGTAAAAGATGTGCAGGAGGTCAGATGACAAAGTCTCGATACGGCCTGCTCGCCGCGCTTCTCATGCAGCTCGCTTTGCCCGGCTCGGCGTTTGCTGAAACGGGTCCAAACTCGGAGCCGCCAGCAGGACAAACGGCAGAGCCCGATGCCGAGAAGTCCGCACCTTTCAAACCCGCCTGGGATCAGGCGGAGAACATCCGCGCCGCGGCCGAGCAGCTCGGCAAACTGCAGCGCACGCGCGGAGCCAAGGGCGCCTACGACTACATTGCTGCGTGCTATAAAACGCAAGGGTTGGCCGAGAATTACGCGGCGCCCTTCGAAGCGTGCATCGCGCAGGACTATATGCAAACGCAGGTGCTGGCGATGATCTACTCGCGCCTGTCGCCCGAACAGCTGACGAAGATGAGAGCGCCGACACCAGCCGAACTCGCCGACAGTATGGGGCGGCGGGTCGTGAGTGCGTTCTCGCAATATAAAATCAGCGTCGCCTATGCCAACGAGTTCAAGAAACTCGTCGACAAAAATGGCTTCCCAGTTTTTCTGGCGCTCGTGTTTCCCAACGCCAAGGTGCCGACTTCGCCGATGTCGCCCGGCAAGGACGGCCCGCCGCTGCAAGACAACAAGCCGTCAGCCAAACCCTGAACGAACGCACAACCGGAACCGCAACCATGCCCAACGCCAATCCCCAATCGCATTATTCAGCGCCCGCGCTGAGCCAGGCCATCGTCAGCCGCACACTGTCGGTGCTGGTCGATAACGAACCCGGCGTGCTCGCCCGCGTCATCGGCTTGTTTGCTGGCCGCGGCTACAACATCGACAGCTTGACGGTGACAGAAACCGAGCATGAAAAGCATGTCTCGCGCATTACGATTATCACGAGCGGCACGCCCGCCGTCATCGAGCAGATCAAGCATCAGCTCGAACGGCTGGTGCCTGTGCACCGCGTCCACGACCTGACGTTCGAGGGCAATTCGCTCGAGCGCGAACTGGCGCTGGTCAAGGTCGCGGGCAAGGGCGACAAGCGCATCGAGTCGTTGCGGCTCGCGGAAATTTTCCGTGCGCAGGTCGTCGATACGTCGACCGAGCACTTTGTGTTCGAAATCACGGGCAAGCCGAGCAAGATCGAAACCTTTATCGGCATCATGCGCGAGTTGGGCCTCGTCGAAGTCTCGCGCACCGGCATCGCCGCCATCAGCCGGGGTGCCGAGCCGATGTAGCATCGGCCTTCACGCCATCGGTGTCCAAATGACCTGATCGATGTGGGTGGCGCCGGTCGCGAGCATCGCCAGGCGGTCAAAGCCCAGCGCGCAGCCCGACGTTGGTGGCATGCGCGCGACCGCCTTGAGGAAGTCCTCGTCGATCGGATAGCGCTCGCCGTAGATCTTTTGGCGCTCGGTCATTTGCGCTTCTAAATTTGCCCGCTGGGCTGCCGCGTCGGTCAATTCGCCAAAGCCATTGGCGAGCTCAACACCACAGCAATACAACTCGAAGCGCTCGGCGACTTGCGGGCGTCCAGGCACAGGCCGTGCCAACGCGGCTTCGCTCATCGGGTATTCGCACAGGATCTCGGGGCGATAAATGCCGAGATACGGCTCGATTTTTTCGACGAGCACGCGCGAAAAAATATCGGCCCAGCTGTCACAGTCGCCAAACTTTATGCCAGCGGCGCGCGCGCGCTGGGCGAGGGCGTCCCGTTCGGTGCCATTGGCCCCATAGGTCTCGTGCAACGCAATGTCAGCGTACTGCCAGAACGCTTGATCGAGCGTCAAATCGCTGAGCGCCGCGCGCATGTCAGCCACACGATTGTTCCACATCCAGTCGTGCCGCTGCGTCACGTCAGCGGCGATGCGCATCAGGTTCGAGCAATCCTCCCACAGGGTCTGATAGGGGGCGCCGACGCGATACCATTCCAGCATCGTAAATTCAGGCGCATGCAAGGCACCTCGCTCGCGATTGCGGAACACGGGCGCGAACGTGAAGATCTTTTCCTCGCCAGCGGCGATCAGCTTCTTGCAGGCGAACTCGGGCGAGGTATGCAGGTACATCGGCGAGCGTTTAAGGTCGGTGCCAATGCGGGCCGTCTCGAAGGCATGCAGATGCGTCTCGTTGCCGGGTGAGACCTGTAGGCAACCCGTCTCAACTTCAATGAACCCTTGCGCGTCAAACCAGTTCCGGATGGCAGCCTTAATGCGGGCCCGCGCCAGCAGAAACGGCCGCCGGTCGGCGTGGCGGCCGGTTGTCCACCAGGGGGAGGGTGCAGGCATTCCGAATTCCTCGGCCAATCAAGCGTGGCGCGCGGCATCTGCAACGCCAGGGCTTGGCGTTCCGCCCGCGACGGAGTATGACACGGCAAGATTCCAGCCGATGAATGCGGTTTTAACCAGCGCGGGTGTTCGCGTTGACGCATCCGGCTATGATGGAGACAGACCGTGGTCAAGGTTATTGCAAGCTCGATCCGCAAAGGCAACGTGCTCGATCTTGAGGGCCGGCTCGCCGTCGTGATGCACGCTGAAAATATCCACCCCGGCAAGGGCACGCCGGTGACGCATCTCGAACTGCGCCGCATCTCAGACGGCATCAAGCTCGTCGAGCGTTATCGCACCACCGATCAGGTCGAGCGCGCGTACCTCGACGAAAAAGACTTCAACTACATGTACGAAGACGACATGGGCTTCAACTTCATGCAGCCCGAAAACTTCGACCAGATCTCGATCTCCTAAGACGTGCTTGGCGATCAGGCCGTCTGGTTGCAGGAAGGCATGACGTGCGTCGTGTCCCTGCACGACGGCAACCCCATTGCTATCGAACTGCCCGCCCGCGTGGTGTTTGAAATTATCGAAGCCGATCCCGTCGTGAAGGGGCAGACGGCGTCCTCGAGCTATAAGCCGGCCAAGCTCTCGAACGGCGCCCGTGTCATGGTGCCCCCGCACATCGGCACCGGCACCAAAGTCGTCGTCATGACCTCCGACGGCAGCTATGTCGAACGCAGCAAGGAGTAGGTGAGCGCGTTTCGCTTGCAACTTGCTGACCGAATTCTTGAACGTCCCCGGAGCTGCGTCTCCGGACGGGGCAGCGGACGCATGTGAACTGCGCCGAGCCGGGGTCTCGCCCAATTAAACTAGGGACGCGGTCCCGGCTCAGCGCACGCGTGACCGCGTGCTTGGCCGGGAACGCATGTATGGACGGCTCCCGTGATGCAAGAGGGTTCAGGCGTTTCAGCGAAGCGTTGGGGTGCAAGTCATGTATCGGGCCTGTTTATGCGGCTCATGACTGCTGGCCCTGGTGGTTTCCTCCGACGGGTCCCAATCACAAGATCGCGCTCGATTGAGCGCATGCGTTCCCACGGGTTTTCCTATCCTGGGCCCCGATACTGGAAGCCAAGCTTCCAGCACGACCGTTTCGCATCAATCCATCATCACCCGCACAACACGTTGGGCGGCTGCTGGTGGCTGCTGCCGGTTCCTCAAACTCCATTGCCAAGCCCCTTACTTCGCCCGCCGCGATCACCGGCGTGCGATAGGTTTCGCCTTTCGTGAGCACGGCCCAGGCAATGCGCGCCATCTTGTTGGCGAACGCGATCATGGCGGCTTTGGCGGGCCGCCGCGCCAGCAGGCGCATGAGCCAGGGAGTTTTTCGGGATGAGCGCGCGCGTGCCTCAAGACCGCAGCCGATCAAGCTGGGTCATACGGTCCGGTTGATCCCGCCGGCCTATGTGAAGCCCTACGTGCGGCGCGGAAAGGACGATACCGCCGATACCGCCGCCATTTGCGAGGCCGTGACCCGGCCTTCGATGCGCTTCGTGGCGGTCAAGCCGATCGGCCAGCAAGGGGCGCTCATGGTGCATCGCTGTCCGCTGGCGGATCAGCAGATCGTGGCAATGACCTGTTGCTTCATCTAGCCTCAACGGCTGAGCCAGTTAGAATGGTTTCTGACGCAAGACTGAAATATGAACCGGCCATGCAAGCATCCGCCAAATCGACCCTCGAATGGACTGTAAGCCGGCAGCCGTGCGGCTACGCTCATGCGGTCGGCGTCATGGAACGGCGCATTCTGCAGATAGCACAGGGCGATGCGCCCGAACGCGTGTGGCTGGTCGAGCATCCCCCGCTCTACACCGCCGGCACCAGCGCCAAGGCGAGTGATCTGCTCAATTGCGCCGCACTTCCTGTTCATCCGACCGGCCGCGGCGGGCAGTTCACCTACCACGGGCCCGGCCAGCAGATCGCCTACGTCATGCTCGACGTGCAAGCCCGCTTTGGCGGCGACGTACGCACGTTCACGGGCGCACTTGAAAGCTGGCTCGTCGGAACGCTGGCCAGTTTGGGCGTCAGGGGCTTTACGATTGCGGGCCGCACCGGCGTATGGGTCGATGCGCCAGCCGATACCGATGATCAGGCTCTTGGCCGCGAAGATGCCGCCAAGATCGCCGCCATCGGTCTGCGCATCCGTCGCGGCATCAGCTTTCACGGCGTGTCGCTCAACGTCTGCCCCGATCTTGCGCACTACGACGGCATCGTTCCGTGCGGGCTTGCGGGTAGCCGTGTTACGAGCCTTGCCGCTCTCGGTAATCCTGTTGAGATGCCCGACGTGCAAACGGCGCTGCGTTCAAATTTTGCAAAACAGTTCGCCGTCCGTCTCATAGCAAGCGACGCTCCACCGGACACAACAACGCCTGGCAGCGCGAGGGGCGCCGCCAGGCGTTAGGACTTTGTTCCGGACCATTTAAGGTGGAGGGCTGGACGAAGACGCGCCTTCCGGCTCGCCATCGAGTTCTGGAACTCGAGGCTCTTGATCTTCGCCCCAGAGCAAACCCTTTTCGATCGTCGTGACTTCCGTCCCCTCCAGCTCGTAGGGCTCTTCGGTATTGCCGTTCAGCCTCAGCAGGCAGCCTTTGAGGCAGATGCCCTCCAAGCTGGCGCCGGGTTTTACCGAAAGATCCTGAGGTGAAGAGCCCTCGACAACCGTGACTTTATGCTCGGTCTCGTCGAGGTTTTTGACCGTGACCGCAAATGCGGCCGTGGAAAAAAGAGTAGCTGTCAATGACAGAGCTGCAATCACATGACGTGACATGGGTCAGCTCCGATGGGGGTCAGCTCCATGGCCCGGAAGAATTCTTACTTCTTCTTCTTTGCAGCCGGCTTCTTAGCAGCGGCCTTCTTGGCAGCGGGCTTCTTAGCAGCGGTTTTAGCCTTCATAATCGTTCGTCCTTCCATTGTAGACCCAGTCGCGCCAGGTCCTTCGTTGCCCGACTCGAAGACGGGTCAAGCGCAATGTGGTGAGAATCAAATCTTTCTTCAAACGGAATTTTCCGGTGACCACTATCGAAAATGCCGATAGGTGTGGATGAATTGATCGCGGTCACACGTCGGACAGTAGCGTAAAGTCATGGACATCAATCTCGCCCGCACCTTCTTGATGGTCGCAGAAACCGGCAGTTTTATTGATGCTGCGCGCAAAATGAACATCACGCAGTCGACGGTTTCAGCGCGCATCAAGGGTCTTGAGGAACTGCTCGGACGGCCACTTTTCGAGCGCTCAAAAAACGGTGCAGATCTCACAGCAGCCGGTCAACAATTTCAAAAACACGCGCTCGCGCTCGTCAGAGTCTGGCAACACGCGCAACTTTCGGTCGGATTATCCGACCAGCATCGCGACCATCTCTCGGTCGGAGCGGCGATGAGTCTGTGGGATGGCTTCATGCTCAAGTGGGTGTCGTGGATGCGTTCCAGCATTCCCGACATCGCCGTCTCGGCGAGCCAAGGGCTGCCTTCGGTGCTGACGCAGCGCTTGATCGAAGGCACGCTCGACCTCGCGGTCATGTACAATCCCTCGCAACCGCCCGGCCACATCATCGAACACCTGTTTGACGAGGAATTCGTGCTCGTGGCCGGCAATAAAGCCAACGCGCGGCGCGGCGGCAGCGATTATGTGTTCATCGATTGGGGGCCGGAATTCCAGCAGGACCACTCCGCCGCCTACCCCGACCGGTCCAATCCGGGGCTCAACCTCGATCTTGGAGCGGCGGCGCTTGGTTACGTGCTTGCCAACGACGCGTCGGGATATTTTCCCATGCGGCTCGTCAAGACCCATATCGCGCGCGGGCGTTTACGCGAGCCCAAACGCGCGCGCAAATTCGTCTACCCCGTCTACATGGTCTATCCCGAGACGCGTGACGAGGAAGCCTATGAGCCGATCATCAACGGTCTGCGGCGCGAAGCGGCAAAGTTCAGCTGAGACGCCGCGTGGCTCGTTGGCTGCTCCAAAAGCGCAAATGTACAAAGGCTGCTGGTGTGGACGGCTCCCTCGCACGGCATCTGAGTGCGATAGGGTGATCGTTTGAGACGAATCACTAGAGGGTCCGTCCACATGCAGATTACCACCATCGGGTTGGATCTCGCCAAGAGCGTTTTCCAGGTCCACGGCGTCGGCATGATCGGCAAGGCCGTTGTTGCCAAGCCGTTACGGCGCGATCCCGGCTCGGCGCGTCTCACTGCGTTCGCCACCCCGTCCGGGAACGCAAGAAATTGGAGACCCGTCGAAGGTGTCTAAAAGTCACAAAGGTCCGTCGGGGGACGCAGGATTTTGGGGGAGGTGTGCGACTTACGAATGCTGAGAATTATAAAATTCCGCGTTCCCGGCCAAGCACGCGCGTACGCGTGCATTGAGCCGGGATCACGTCCTGCAAGACACGCTGCTTAAAGGGACGCTCGCAACGGCCCGCCGGCCGGAGTTCCGCGCACATCGCGGCCCAAGGCCTGGAACACGGCAGCCACGATGCCGGCCGCGTCGAGCCCCGCCTTGGCATACATGATGTCGGGCTTGTCGTGATCTAGGAAGATGTCGGGCAGGACCAGTGTTCTCACCTTCAGCCCCGTCGTGAACAAATTTGCGTCAGCCAGATACTGGAGCACATGACTGCCGAAACCCCCGACGCTGCCCTCCTCTATTGTGACCAGCACTTCGTGGCTTCGCACCAGACGCGAGATAAGATCGTGATCGAGCGGCTTCATGAAGCGCGCATCCGCGACGGTTGCGGACAAGCCGCATTGCGCCAGTAGATCAGCCGCCTTCATGGCTTCGCCAAGTCGCGTGCCGAGCGATAGGATGGCGACAGCGGACCCTTCGCGCATGATGCGGCCGCGGCCGATGTCGAGCGCGATGCCGGACGCCGGTAATGCGACGCCGGTGCCCTCGCCGCGCGGGTAGCGCACGGCTGACGGCCGGTCGTCGATGGCGACCGCCGTCGCGACCATGTGTTTGAGTTCGGCTTCGTCGGAGGGCGCCATGATGACGAAATCCGGCAGACAGCCGAGATAGGCAAGGTCAAACGATCCGGCATGAGTCGGGCCGTCGGCGCCGACGAGGCCGGCGCGGTCGATGGCAAAGCGCACCGGCAGCTTTTGGATGGCGACGTCGTGTACGACTTGGTCGTAACCGCGCTGCAGGAACGTCGAGTAAATAGCGGCAAACGGCTTCAACCCCTCGGTCGCCATGCCGGCCGCGAACGTGACGGCGTGCTGCTCGGCAATGCCGACGTCAAACATGCGATCAGGGAACGCGCTGCCGAACAGATCGAGTCCGGTGCCATCGGGCATGGCGGCCGTGATGGCGACGATACTGTCGTCCTTGCGCGCCTCCTCGATCAAGCTCTCGCCGAACACGCGCGTATAGGTCGGCGCGCCAGGTTTGGGCTTTAGCTGCGCGCCCGTGACGACGTTAAACTTCGCTACGCCGTGATATTTGTCGTCGGACTCTTCAGCGGGGCCATAGCCCTTGCCCTTCTTGGTCACGACATGCACGAGCACGGGCGCCTGTTCGGCATCGCGCACATTACGCAGCACAGGAAGCAATTGATTGAGATCGTGCCCATCGATGGGGCCGACGTAGTAGAAGCCTAGCTCCTCGAACCACATGCCGCCCGACCAGGCCGTGCGCGACATTTCCTCGACACGGGCCGCGCGCCGTTCCCACTTCTTGGGCAGCTTCTTGGCAAGTTGCTTAGCGTACTCGCGCAGATGCAAGTATGTGCCCGACGAGGTCGCCCGCGCGAGATATTTCGAAAGCGCGCCCGTCGGCGGCGCAATCGACATGTCGTTGTCGTTGAGAATAACGATCAGCCGCTCGTCGCGCGCGCCGGCATTGTTCATGGCTTCGTAAGCCATGCCGGCACTCATGGCGCCGTCGCCGATCACCGCGACAACATTGTTTTTGCCACCCTTGAGAGTGCGCGCCACGGCCATTCCCAGGCCGGCTGAAATGGACGTGGAAGAGTGAGCCGCACCGAACGGATCGTATTCGCTCTCGGCGCGCCGCGTGAAGCCCGACAACCCGCCGCCTTGGCGAAGCGTGCGAATGCGATCGCGGCGGCCAGTTATGATTTTGTGCGGGTAGGCCTGATGCCCCACGTCCCAGATCAAACGGTCGCGCGGCGTGTCGAAGAGATAGTGGATGGCGACTGTCAACTCGACGACGCCCAGGCCCGCGCCCAGATGCCCTCCGGTTTCGGAGACCGTCTCGATCATTTCCTGGCGCAGCTCGTCGGCAAACTGGCGCAAATCGCTCTCGGACAGTTTGCGCAAATCTTCCGGAATATTGACTTGATCGAGGAGCGCTTTCGCACGCGTGCCGGTATTGTGCGAATAGGACGTCATAGCATTCACTCCTGAACGGCAGATCAGCGCCGCATCTTGTCGACGGTTTGCGGGTAGTCTCGCCGTCATATTTGGCTTTTGCAGGTCTTTCCACGCAAATTATGCGGCCGCTTGCCAGCCTTTAACTCAGATCTTGGCCAAGGCGTAGTCTCGCAGGACCTTGGCTTCCAGCTGGATTTCGTCGAGACGGTGCTTGAGGACGTCACCGATGCTCACCAAGCCGACCAGTTCGCCGTTCTCCAGGACGGGTAGATGCCGGATTCGCCTTTGGCTCATAATCTTCGAAATGCTGGCGATGCTGTCGTCAGGTTGACAGGTCACCACGGCCTTGGTCATCAGCCTCGCGACAGTGAGGCTCGGCAGGCCGGCTCCGTGGTCGGCGAGGCCGCGCGCGATATCGCGTTCCGACACAATGCCGGCGAGCTTGCCCTCCGCCGACAGCACCACCATCGCGCCGATGGCGGCGGAGGATAATCGTTCGGAGAGTTCGCGCACGCTGGCGGCCGCAGGGATAGTTTTTACGGCCGAGCCCTTCAAACGCAGAATATTGGCAACTGTCATCTTCTTCTTTACCTGAACATTGTTTTCCATCGGGGCGCCACCGTGGACCTGGTACAAGACGTTCGCTAAGGCTGTTCTCTGCTCGGCATTGAGCGGATCGAGCCGCACATCGCCAACGACGCCTATCAGCGCGGGGATATCGTCGGCAACGAGAACAGCGTCCGGAATGACCCCGTCTCCTGCCGACGCCGTGCGGATCACGATGGATTGCAGACCCGCCACCTTGGCTTGCGCCACGCCCATCGCGCTGCAATCGACAACCAAGCAATCGGCAGGCGTCGTTCCGAGCTTCTGGAGCACCTGTTCAAACAAAGGTGCCGTCATCGCCGGCTCGCTGTGCGCACCTTGCGCCGCCGCGACGGCTTCAAAGCGTTTGAGGCCATCGGGGCCGAGTGCACCCGAGACGATGTTGTGCACATCGCCAAGCGGTAGTGCCGAGACGAGCGCCAAGCGCAACCCCTCGGCCTTGGCGGCCATCATGAGGTCGATGATGCCAGGCCGCGGCTTCACCGGCGTCGTTTGGAGCAACTCGCTGAAGATCGACGCCTGGCGCCGGACCATGGCGGCTGCCATATGATGCACATCGTCGGACGCATGCTGATAGCCCAGCATCGGGATAAAAAACGAGATCATCCGCTCAGGAGGGGCGCCGGAGCGCTGCGAGATCGCGAAAGTCGCCCGGTCGCAGCGCCAAGCAAACCCAGCATCCGCCAGCATCTGGTTGAGCGCGGTGCGGGCCAGCTCATCGGTGTCGGCGAGAACGCCGTCGCACCGCAAGACCAACGCCTTGAGAGTCAAAGGCTCGCCTCGCCCTGGCGGGACCAAACCCGGCTTATTCCTTTACTTGCCAACCACGACCACCTCTCGACGTACTGCATACTGCAATCGTCAAACGTGCACGCAAAGTTGGCCGTGGGGCAGTGCTTATAGTGTCGCTGCTCACGGTCGCGGGGGCGCCAAACCGACGCCCGTCAACGCCCAAGCTCGCAAATGCACGACGCCAATTTAATCTAGCTTTTTCAGATTGATAATCCGCTCATCTGAGATGTCATAAAGCTTGGCCATAATGACGTCTGTGGACTGCCGCCTTTCCGACACGCCTCAGACCGCGCGTCACCCGAATCGAGGCGCTGTTTACATGCCGTTAGCCGAATCGGCGTGCTATAGGTGTTGCCGGGCACGCTTTTCCCAGTCTGGCGTTGCGTGGAGATTGAGCCCGATGTTCATGAGTGTTGTTGACACAGTTCCTGGCGTATCGGTCTATCCTGAGTTGGCGGGTGGACGCGTCTTGATCACAGGCGTGAGTTGTGCGGCTGGCGTCGATGTCGCCCGCGCATTCGCGAGCCATCGCACGCATTTGGTGATGCACACGTCCGACCCGTCGCCCGCGATGACGGAAGTGGCAGCCCTGTTGGCCGAAAGCGCCACCAATCTTCAAGTTTTCAGCGCGCCTTTAGATAACCGGGATGCTGCGCGCCGCTTCGCTCAGGCCGCCAGTCAAATTCATGGCGGCCTCGATGCCGTCGTCAATCTGATCTCGATCGATCCCAATGAGATTGCCGTGCTCGAGACCGAATCCGACGTCGAAAACTTCATTTCGGACAAACTCAGCGTCCAACTCGAACTCACCCGCGTGGTCGCCAATCGCATGCGCACGACGTGGACGGAGGGGTCAATTTTGAATGCAGTCTTGATGCCCGAGCCCGCCACCCAGCGCGAAGCGGCCGTCGGCGGCCTCATTCATGCAGCACTCGCGGCCATGACGCGGGGCGAAGCGCAGACCTGGGCCGAGCACGCCGTTCGCATTAACGCCATCGGTCCGCGCGGCACCTCGCCGGCCGGCGCGGCACTGGCGAGCGAGCCTGAAATTGCGTCGCTCGTGATGTATCTCGCAAGCAAAAAGGGCCGTCAGCTGTCGGGCCAGATGTTCGATGCGACGCATGTCTGCGGGCGCGCTTCAGCTCAATAGAAATTTGCCGGCCGCAACCAGCAAAACAGCGCCGAGGAGCCGTTGCAAGGTGTCGGTCGTAACCCATTTGACACCCAGTTGTGTACCCAGCAGTGCGCCCGCCATCGCCGCCGCGATGAGTACCGGCAGCTCGGCCGGGAGGCCTTTGAGGGAGGCAGCGTTGCCAGCGAGCGCCGCAATCGAATTGACGAGGATGAACGGCGCGGTCAGTCCCGAAACCTGACGCACGCCGACGCGCCCGAACAGCAGCAACAGCGGCGACAGAAAAATTCCGCCACCCGTGCCCGTCAACCCAGATAATGCTCCAACCGCTCCGCCCGAAACGAGAGCTGCGCCAACCGGAATAGGTTCGGCTGTCGCGGCCGCATTTTCGGCTTCGTGTTTTGGCTGCAAAAGAAACTTGAAGGCCGCCAGCAGCAGCACGACGCCGACAAGCGCCCGGTAGTGGCGGTCCGCCAACTGCATGCCACCGGCGAAAAACGCCGCCGGCACCGAGGCGGCAATCAACGGCAGCAGCGACCGCCATTCGAGCGCCCGGCCGTTATCCGTCCAGCGCGCCGTCGCGAGGCTCGCCACCAGAATATTGATCGCAAGAGCCGTCGGCTTCATGACGGCAGGCGCGACGCCCATGAGCGCCATGGCGGCCAGGTATCCCGACGCGCCTGCGTGACCAACCGACGTATAAAGTGAGGCGGCCGCAAAGATGAGGCCGGCAAGAATGGCCAGTTCAAGTCCGGTCATAGAGGCGGCGTTCCCTTCCGATCACAGCGCGGCAAGATGCGCTCCGGTGTAAGGACGGAAACGACAGCGCTCGGCAATATGGAATACGCACGAGCGAAAGTGAAGGTGCAGGGGCTTTAAGTTCGCATGAAAAAAGCTTTCCTTGCAATTTGTGTACGGCTTTGGCTTATAGTGCGGGCACGTCCGCGAATTTCTGAACCAGAAGCGCTGAAAATTATGCCTGTCGAGGCTTTCAATACTGGATTCGACGGCAGCCGGGGCCACCATCCCAAGGCGAGCCTGCTGCGGCGCGTGGCGGCGCTCCTGACCCTCCTCCTTACCGGCCCCTGAGGGCGCCGTTGCCTCGGGCTCATGCCCGCGGGCGGGCAACTTCAGGGGATGACGCAAACGAGTTGATGGCTCATGCCCGCCCGCGCGTACCGTGCTGGCGCCCCGCGCAATAAGGACGAACATTAAAATGACCAACCCAGACCCAGCCGCCGCGGTTCGCGCGGCCAGTGCAAGCCAAACCGATCGCGTTGTAATTTTTGATACAACCTTGCGAGACGGCGAACAGTGCCCCGGCGCCACCATGACGTTCGAGGAGAAACTCGAAGTCGCCGACTACCTCGACGCCATGGGCGTCGACATCATCGAGGCCGGCTTCCCAATCGCGTCGGACGGAGACTTCGAAGCCGTCAGCGAAATCTCAAAGCGCGTCAAGAACGCGACGGTCGCGGGGCTGGCGCGCGCCATCAATGCCGACATCGACCGGGCGGGCGATGCGGTGCGCCATGCCCGGCGCGGGCGCATCCACACCTTCGTCTCGACCTCGCCCATTCACCTCGCCTACCAGATGAAGAAGTCGCAAGCCGAAGTGCTCGATATCATCGCGGCGACTGTGGCGCGCGCCCGCAACCTCGTCGATGACGTGGAGTGGTCGGCCATGGATGCCACCCGCACGCCTATCGACTATCTGTGCCAAGCGGTAGATGCCGCGATCAAGGCCGGTGCCACCACCATCAACTTGCCCGATACGGTGGGCTACGCCACGCCCGATGAGTATGCCGAGATGTTCCGCGCCGTTCGCGAACGCGTCGCCAACTCCGACAAGGCGATCTTTTCGACGCACTGCCACAACGATCTAGGCCTTGCGGTTGCAAACTCGCTCGCGGCACTGAAGGCAGGCGCGCGCCAGATCGAATGCACCATCAATGGCATCGGCGAGCGGGCAGGCAATGCCGCGCTTGAAGAAATCGTCATGGCGATCAAGACGCGCCAGGATGCGCTGCCCTATCGCACCGGCATCGAGACCACGTTGCTGGCGCGCGCGTCTAAACTCGTCTCGGCCGTGACCAACTTTCCCGTGCAGTACAACAAGGCCATCGTCGGCCGGAATGCGTTTGCCCACGAGAGCGGTATTCATCAGGATGGTTTGCTGAAGTTTCAGCAGACCTATGAAATCATGATGCCCGAGAGCGTCGGCGTCGCCAAAACTTCGCTCGTCATGGGCAAGCATTCAGGCCGCAACGCTTTTCGCGCGAAGTTAAAGGAACTCGGTTTCGAACTGGGCGAGAACGCGTTCGAAGATGCGTTCAACCGTTTCAAAGCACTCGCCGACCGCAAAAAGCACGTCTACGACGAGGATCTGGAAGCCTTGGTCGATCATGAACTCGCCCATATGCACGAGCGCATGAAGGTCGTCGAGCTGACCGTCATCGCGGGCACCATGGGCCCGCAGTCGGCGACTTTGAAACTCGAAATCGACGGCGTCGCTCATACCGTGCAATCGGCAGGCAACGGCCCGGTCGATGCTATCTTCAACGCCATAAAAATGCTGGTGCCCCACGAGGCGCGTCTCGAACTCTATCAAGTCCATGCCGTCACCGAAGGCACCGACGCGCAGGCCGAGGTGTCAGTGCGGCTGGAAGAAAATGGCCGGGTCGTTACCGGACGTGGTGCCGACACCGACACCATGGTCGCGTCGGCCCGCGCCTATGTGGCGGCCCTCAATAAGCTCATGGTCAAGCGCCAGAAAACCGCTCAGGCCCAATCGCTGCGCTAGTGGCGCGTTGAACCGTCAGAGGTCACGTCCGGGATCCGAACACCTTGGTTCGCATCCCGGACGATCATATTCTAGCGGTTGGTCAGCTTCAGCTCGATGCGGCGATTTTTTTGCAGGCTGAGATCGTCGGTGCCGCTTTCGATCGGTTGGAACTCGCCGTAGCCGGCCGCCACCAAACGTTTGGCAGGGACGCCCTTGGCGATCATGTACTTGACGACCGATGACGCGCGCGCGGTTGACAGTTCCCAGTTTGATGGGAATGTCGCGCTGTTGATCGGCCGCACGTCGGTGTGGCCATCGACTTGGAGCGCCCAATCAATCTCCTTGGGGATCTGCCGTTCGAGATCGACGATGGCGCTGGCCAATTGATCCATGGCGGCCAAGCCTTCAGGCGCAAGTATTGCGGCGCCCGACGGGAACAGCACTTCCGATTCAAACACGAAGCGGTCACCGACGACGCGGATATCCTTGCGGTCCTTCAGCAAGTCGCGCAGGCGGCCGAAGAAGTCGGAGCGGTAGCGTTGCAACTCCTGCACCTGGCGGGCGAGCGCCGCGTTGAGACGCGAGCCCAATTCATTAATCGTCTTATCGCTGTCGGTGACTTTCTGTTCCGACGCTTCGAGCGCCGAATTGAGCGCCGCGATCTGGCGGCGCAGCGAGAGCAGTTGCTGATTGAGTGCATCGACCTTGGCCAGCGCTTCGTTTGAAATATTTTTCTGGCCTTCAAGCTCTGTCGACAGCGTGCCCAACTGTGCGGCGGTATTTTTAGCCGTCTCGTCGCCTTCGAGCGCGAAACCCGACAGCTTCGTGTTGTCCTCTTTCAGTGTCGACAGCGTCGCCTGCAATTGCGCGAGTTCGTCGCCGCTCGTTTTCGCCTTGCCCTTTTCGAGCGATAGCAGGCTCGTCAATTCCGAGATCTGCCGCGTGAGACGCTGCAACGCCGTGTCCTTACCTGCCGATTCCTGCACGGCGAAATACTGCGCCAGCATGAAAATCGACATCAGAAACGTGACGACCAGCAGCAGCGTCGACAGCA
>JANNUW010000295.1:0-5177 GCA_031414095.1 Hyphomicrobium sp.
CACGGGTGGTACGTTGGGCTTCATGAGCGCCGCTTAAAAGTTGGCCAATACCTGTTTCTCCGGCATGGAGGGAAGATTGTCTTCTTTGGACGCTTTGTTGCATTCCTGCGTACATTTGCGGCACTTCTCGCTGGGGCAAACCTGATGCGGTGGCCCCACTTCCTGCTAATGAACGCATTGGGTGGAGTTTGTTGGGCATCGCTCTTCGGATTTGGAACTTACCTGTTGGGCGAGCAGATGAAGCGGGTAGCTGGTCCGGTTGGTCTTTTGATGCTTGCGGTTGCCCTGATCGTGATCCTAGCCGGGATCATCTTTTTTCGCCGCCACGAGAAGGAACTGGAAGTACGGGCAGAGGCGGCCATTCCTCACTTGCTTGGATAAGCTGCACCAATTGCCTTGACTGAGATCCATCGGCTTTAGGTCAATCTGGGAAATTGGGACAATCGAGCTCAATTTCTGCTTACCCGGTAAATGCGGACATGTTGGAAAGCAGCCAACAAGGCACATCAGCTAGCACCATATAACGCGTTGCTTCCATTTCCCTGCAGTTGTGTTGTGGCAAAAGTGGCCATTCGCCATGACGGAAAATAAATCACCACGTGTCAAATGAGGTGCCCTGCCCTCTGCGGTTTTGCATTAGGTCAACCTAGGCAAAGTTTCTGGAGAAATCGGCTCAAATTTCTGCGAGTGATCGACCATGAGATGGAACCACGTTCATTTGGCATTTCTTGATACTCAAGCCATATAAAGGTTTCAGCCACTTGATTTTTTCCGTGCATTCGCAGGATTGACATTACAAGTTCGCGCGGGTGACCGGAGGTTCTTGCCAGGCCAACGTCAGCTGTTGTTAAAAGCGGAATAGTGAGTGTAGCACCAAAGCGTCGCGACCAAAGCATTACGGCCACTTTTTCAAAGCCATTGCGCCGCAAATTAGAAATCCAACCGTTGCAAGTTTCTGCACAGGACTTTGCATACTTCTTGGAGCCATCGCCAGCACTGTAAAGGCCGAAGCACATATGCTCGTCAAGCGGAAAACCAAGCGCCGCATTGTAATTCCAAAGCAAACCAAATTGCTTATAGACTTTGGGTCGGGGGATGGTTTCATCGATGACCATGATGATGGCAAATTTTTTCGTGCTTGCAGGTGCATCTGAGGCTTGCCGCGAAGCCGAGAAAGAAACAGGCGCTGCCACGACAGCAGCGCCCATTATTGCGACAAATTTACGGCGGTTGATGATCATGGCCGGGAGCGCACGAGCATAAACACGGAGCCTGCAACTATCTGATGCTTGGCGCGTAGGTTCGGTTTCTCATAACTCATGCGTAGTTCACTGATGTTAAGAACCTTGAGGCCATCACTGTCGAACAATTGAACTTGCGCTTTGCCGATGTCGCGTATGACCGTCCAATGGCTATGCACGCCGCCGATTTCGACAATGAATGTACATCGCTGAACGGCAAGTTCCTGTCTCAAAATGCAGAGCACGTTCTCAATTGAAAGCCGTCGTTTACGCAGCAAAGGTTGTTGGAGGGAAGGCTTTAGTTTCCGATGTCGCCCGATAAAATCGCAGCTTCCGCGTAGGAAGGACCGCATGAGCCACTGTGGCGTGCCGTTCTTGACCAAGCGCCTAAGCCCAATTCGTAGCGTTGCATGGCGCACAATCGCGTTGAATAGCCGGTCACAGAATTCTTCGCCCAAGCCATCCGAAGTTGATGCGATCAAACGCATCGCGTTTATGATCGAATACACACCACAGAAGCCGTCGAAGGCGCCCTGACGATAGGGTTTTAATGCAAATTCTTTGGGCGTTGGTTTGGTTTTGGTATCGTTTTTGTAGGATACAGGTTTGGATGGTGGAGCCAATTTCTTCATTTCTGAGATTTTTACCATGGCTGTCACTCAATATTCCGTGGCCAGCATGACGGTGAGTACGCGTACTGTGACTTTGGGGTCGCTTGGATCAGGCGAATGAAACTGCCGCGCGCGGTCATAGTAGTCAATTTTCCACAAGATTTTCACATCGTCAACGGTTTGAGCTGCGCAATCATGTTCGCCGTGAGGATCGTTATCATTATTGAAATCGTCGAAACCGATCACTGCGTCAAATACAGAACGTAAGTCGCCGGGTGGCAGCGAGGAAATCCCTGCTGTGGCTAGCCACATACCGCCGTTGCCGCACTTTCGCAGCCGGTCATTAAGGCCACATATGGCAACAACCTTCTTTTGGCGGGAATGGTTCTCAACTAGGGAAATGTTGTAGTCGATTTCCGGGAGGGGAGTAAAATTTGGGCAATACTTATCATCCGTGGTCATGGCGGTTTCCTTTATGTCAAATGTTGATGGAAGGGGTTTTGGCCGGGAGCGGCCTGGGTAGCTCTCAGATCATGCGGACAAGGCGGTGCTGAGCCTGTGCATCGCCTTCAATATAGCCCTGAGTGGTTTGTATCGAGCGGTGGCCAGCGAGCTGCTGAACGTCGCGTAACGAGCCCCCTGCACTTGTTATGAGCCGAGCCGCCCGCGTTACGAATGTGCGGCGTCTCGAATGAGAGGAGCAGCCATCTAAGCCAGCCTGACGATAGAGAGCCGTGAACCAGTTCACCACAGCCTTGGCAGTCATGTGTCGGCCACGAGAAGACCTTATGACCGGCCCCTCCCATGTGTGCCGCTGTCGCAAAAGCTGCCGTAAGGCCGCCATAAGCTCAGGGCCGATAGGAATACGGCGCCCACTGCCTTTCTTGGCAACAATGGCTGGAAGCTCAATGAACCGCCCTACCCGACCCGTGGCGTCGAGCAGCATGTCCCATTTAAGGGCCGCGATCTCGCCGGCTCACAAACCGGCTTTAAAGCTGAGTAGTATTATGGCTTTGTTTCGAACGGCGCATTGTTGACGCGCGGCAACGCGCATGGCTTGGCGCATAGCAGTGACGCCGAGCACCTTTGCAGGTTTCCCTTTCATCTATTCCTCGCAATGTTGGTTGAAACGTGTGGCGCACCGAGTGCACCAATCACAACCTAACTCTATCATAAGTTGCAAATACTTGCAAGTGCAATTATTTTGTCACGTACTATAAGTATTTTCCTAGTTTTTGAGGAAATTTGACGGGATAACGGAGCGCCATTGTCCCAATGAGAAAGCAGCGGGTCAAAATCCGCGTGTTGGACAGAATAAACCCCATTTTTATTGTCTAATTTCAACGCTTCTCGGAAGCTGTAACAAATCTCTTTCAAAGATGGGATTTTTTACTATCAAGTCAATGGTTTGATGGATACTAGACGCACACACTCTTTCACGAATGAAATTCGAACATGTCACATCCCGCAATCAACGAGAACTCAGTGGCCGTGATAACGGGAGGTGCTGCAGGAATTGGACTTGCGGCGGCAAGCCGTTTCGCCACCCTTGGGCTAAAAGTTTGTATCGCCGATTTGGGAGGGGAGCGGCTTTTTCAGGCGGCGAATCTTCTCGCGGCATTGGCGCCCAAAGGCGCTTCCAGCATTATGACGCAGGAGACTGATGTCAGCCGCATCGAAGAGGTGCAGAAATTGAACGCGGCGGTGCGCGAAAGATTTGGCGGCACCGATATCCTGATGAATAACGCCGGTATCCAGCCGGGAAGCACCATGTTCGGACTGGCCGAAAGCTGGCGGCGTATTCTCGATGTCAATCTGTGGGGCGTCATCAATGGCACCCAGGTTTTCCTGCCTGAGATGATCGAACGCGGCCGTCCCGGTTTGGTGATTAACACCGGCTCAAAGCAGGGAATTACAACGCCGCCGGGCGACCCTGCCTACAATGTTTCGAAGGCGGGGGTCAAGGTGCTCACAGAAGCGCTCGCCCACGAGTTGCGGAATATCGCAAATTGCAAGATCACCGCGCATCTCTTCATACCGGGATTTGTTTTTACCGAGCTCACTGCCAAGGGCCGAACCGAAAAACCGCCCGGCGCCTGGACCGCGGACCAGACCATCGATTTTGCATTAAAAAGCATTGACGCTGGAGACTTCTACATTCTTTGCCCAGATAATGAGGCAAGCCGCGCACTGGATGAAAAGCGAATACTTTGGGGTGCGGGGGATATCGTTGAAAACCGTCCGCCCCTGTCCCGTTGGGTGCCCGCCTATGCCGACGCGTTTGCTAAATTCCTCAAGAAAGTGTGACGCCTTGGTGCTGCTTGAGTGGGGCGTTTCGAAATTAGAAGGCTATCAGCTCCAGGGATCGTCTTATGGGATCAGTCCGAAGGTGCTGGAGCCGTTCAGCGGCACCCGACGCCTCGCGAGCTGTGCGTTCATCTCAACCACCAGCTTGGCGTGATCGGCGCGGTTCCAAACCTACTTTGCAAGTTCGAACAGGGCGATTGACGTCAACGCTGCCCCTGCAAGAGCATCAAGCCCGCGCGAAACCTTCGCGATGACCGTTCCATGTTGATCAAAAAGATAAACGAGGGAATTTCGCGCGATGGCGGAGATTAGTGCCACTGCACCGAGTATTGTGGCAACACCCAATAGCATGGATACCGAAAAGGCCAATCCTGCTTCAGGCGCACCTCGCGACAAAGCAAGGGTCATAACGAAAAGTGTCAGCGGACAGGGTATGAGCCCTGCTACGAAGCCGATAGTGATTTCCTCCCTATGGATGTGGGGCCTCGCCCAAATTGCACGAAAGATAAGCCAGAGCCCAATTGCAATTAGTATGGCGCGGCTCGTCCATTCAATGGAGGGAGCCTGACCGGCACCAACCAGCGAACGCGTCACAAGCGAATTTGTGATCAAAGCAAGCAATACGGCTGAGGTTATATGAGTTACTGACAATACGAATGAGGTCAGAAGTGCGCGTGAGGGCTTCAAGCCAGAACCTAGGATATAGGCCGCAAGAACAGACTTGCTATGGCCGGGCGTGAGTGGATGAGCTGCGCCAAATACGATTCCAAGCGGTAGGACGGCCAAAAGGGCTGTGATGTCCCGTGAATTGCAATAGGCCGTTATATCGTCGCCTGTGAACAATTCAATTTTCAGGCATAAAGTGGTCTGATTGCGCCAAAGAGTATCGCCAGCATTAGACGCAAAAGAAGCCTCAACCAGGTGAGGAGGAGACGGAAGTTGTATCCTGCGGCGGCGAGGATGGCGTTGATTGCATCGCCTTGGGTTCCAGCCAGGTAATTGCGCTCCATGCGATGCT
>JANNUW010000296.1:0-4780 GCA_031414095.1 Hyphomicrobium sp.
CCGGCAACGGCGTGATGTAAAGGTTGGAAAGGGCTGACAGCACGTAATGCAGAACCGGTCGATCCGGTGATCAGGACAACCCACATGGGCCAGAGCATAATCGAATGCGAGCTTTTGACCGGGACCTGATCCGCGGAAGGCATTATGGCCAGCGGCCCAGTGAGCCGCACGCAAAGGCCGAACACATGGCTGCTACGACCAGCGCTGCAACGTAAGTAAACCCCTTGACAACCCGGAGCCGTCCACACATGGCCCTTAGGCTTCTGCGGTATTCGCGGTTAGCGCTGTTTCCAGAGGAACCGAGACAGTCCGACTTAATTGACCAACATCAAGAGATTTTATATCAAAAGAAAATACTTGTCTTGGCTAGCGCTGGCCCGTGAAGACTGCCAGTCTCTGCTAATTCGCAGTATTGTTCGAGATTCTAAATTTTTCAGGTGGATGGCAAGTTGCTGATGATCACAACGAAATCAAACTACGCGATAACACTTGGTTGCGCGCAGCTGGCATTCATTACCAATAATCCGTTCCGGCGTAACTGTGCGATTAATATTCTGTCCATTGAACGGAAAAATGCCAAGAGAAATCATGATGTTGATCAAGCAGGTAATGCATGAGCCGGCTCGAAGATCTCCAACCCAATGGCTCGGTTCGAGGCATCTTGCCCAATGGGCTGGCTACTGTTGTTAGCGTAAAGTGGTTTGGCTCAGAGGCCCTTGAGCTGACTTACAAAGATGCAAGCGGGAAAGTCGCCAACGAACTCCTTTACCGTCATGACGAACAGCGCGTTGAGGTCGTCGAGCAGGGTCGACCATGGAGCTTTGACGGTGATGGAGCGCTCTTCCGGCTGGCAGCGGAAGCCCAACGCATTCAGCTCGCCCATTTGTTTGATCCCGTCCTGGCGGTGCATACGTCTATTGTTGAACCCCTGCCGCACCAGATAACTGCCGTGTATGAGGCGATGTTGCCCAGGCAGCCCTTGCGGTTCTTGCTTGCTGATGATCCGGGTGCTGGCAAGACGATCATGGCGGGCCTCTTGATGAAAGAGCTGATTGCCCGTGGTGACTTGCAAAGATGTTTGGTCGTTTGCCCGGGCAGCCTCGCGGAACAATGGCAAGACGAGCTTTTTCGGCGTTTCAATCTACCCTTCAGCATTCTCACCAATGACGCGCTTGAGTCAGCCCGCACAGGCAATTGGTTCCTTGAGACAAACCTTGTGATCGCGCGCCTCGATAAATTGTCGAGAAATGAGGATGTTCAGCAGAAGCTTCAGGCCCCGGATTGTCGCTGGGACCTCATCGTATGCGACGAAGCGCACAAGATGTCGGCTACTTTCTTTGGCGGTGAAGTCAAATACACCAAGCGCTATCGGTTGGCGCAATTGCTATCTTCGCTCACGCGACACTTCTTGCTGATGACAGCAACGCCGCATAACGGGAAGGAAGAAGACTTCCAACTGTTCATGGCGCTCCTGGATGGCGACCGGTTTGAAGGCAAGTTCCGCGATGGCGTCCACGCCGCTGATGTTTCTGACCTGATGCGCCGCATGGTGAAAGAGAATCTTCTCAAGTTCGATGCCACGCCGCTGTTTCCTGAGCGTATCGCCAACACTGTTCCTTACAAGCTCTCCAACAATGAAGAAGCCCTCTACAAATCTGTCACTGATTATGTGCGTGAAGAATTCAATCGCGCTGAAGCACTTGAGAACGACAAGCGCGCTGGAACCGTTGGCTTTGCCCTCACAATTCTGCAACGCCGCCTCGCCTCGTCGCCGGAAGCCATTTACCAATCCCTGCGCCGACGCCGTGAGCGCTTGGAAAGTCGCATGCGTGAGTTAGAGACCTTGCAACGCGGTGGCGAAGCTTTGACCGCAATGCGGGCCCAATTGCCGATCCTCGACGCCGAAGATATTGAGGATTTTGAAGATGCGCCGGATCAGGAACTGGAGGACGCCGAAGAACAAATTCTCGATCAGGCAACAGCTGCACGGAGCATTGCCGAACTCCGCACAGAAATTGAAACTCTCAGAAGACTCGAAGGAATGGCTCTCATCATTCGCCGTGGTGGCGAGGACCGTAAATGGCGTGAACTTGCTTCACTCCTTACAGAGATTTTCACACCGGCAGGCATAGCGAACGGTCTGGCTGAAAATCAGGCCTCCTATGACTCCGGTGTGCCAGAGAAACCCAGGCCCACACCATCGCCGCATCAAAAGCTAGTTATCTTTACCGAACATCGCGACACGCTGAACTACCTTATGCAACGCGTTTCGTCTCTGCTGGGCCGCAGCGAAGCTGTAGTTGCAATCCATGGCGGAATGGGCCGCGAGGACCGTTTGAAGGCCCAAGAGTCCTTCAAGCATGATCCCAAAGTGCAGGTTCTCTTGGCAACAGACGCTGCTGGCGAAGGTATCAACCTCCAGCGTGCCCATCTCATGGTGAATTACGATCTACCATGGAACCCGAACCGAATTGAACAACGCTTCGGTCGCATCCATCGTATCGGGCAAACTGAGGTCTGCCATCTTTGGAACCTGGTGGCCGAAGGCACGCGCGTAGGAGAAGTCTATCTCAGGCTTCTCGAAAAATTGGAACAGGCGCGCGCCACACTTGGCGGGCAAGTTTTCGACGTGCTGGGCAAGCTTCAATTCGATGGCAAACCACTTCGTGAATTATTGATTGATGCGATCCGCTATGGCGAGCAACCCGACGTGCGGGCACGGCTAACCCGCATTGTTGAGAACGCCTTTAATCGCGAAGAACTCCAAAACCTGCTTGAGGAGAAAGCCCTGGCCCATGACGCGATGGATGTCAGCAAGGTTCACCGCATCCGCGAAGATATGGAACGTGCCGAAGCACGCAGACTACAGCCCCATTACATTGAATCCTTCTTCATCGAAGCTTTCCAGCGCCTCGGAGGCACAATCAAAAAACGCGAGCCGAACCGCTTTGAGATAACAAATGTGCCCGCCCCAATCCGCAACCGTGATCGGCAAATTGGCATCGGCGAACCTGTCCTGCCCCGTTATGAGCGCGTTGCTTTTGACAAGGCCCTTATAGCTCCTGTTGGGCAACCCTTGGCAGCTTTCGTTTGCCCCGGCCACCCCTTACTCGATTCAACCATCGATCTCACACTCGAACGCCACCGTGATTTATTGCGGCGCGGCACCGTGTTGGTGGATGAGCGCGACAATGGCACAAGCCCTCGCGTCCTGTTCTTCCTTGAACACGCTATTCAAGATGGCAGCCTGACCAAAAGTGGTGATCGGCGGATCATATCCAAGCGTCTGTTGTTTGTTGAGATTGATGAATCTGGGGCAGCTAGGCATCTTAACTATGCGCCTTATCTCGATTATCGCCCCTGCAAAGACAATGAGCCCAAAATTGAAGCCCTTCTCGCACGGCCAGAGCGCAGCTGGATTGACAAGAATCTGGAAGCGCAGGCGCAAGGCCATGCCATCGCACAGGTGGTGCCGGAACATGTGGCAGAAGTGCGCGACAGAAAACTTGTTTTGCTCGATAAAACCGAAGCCGCAGTGAAAGATCGGCTAACCAAAGAGATCAATTATTGGGACCTTCGCGCCAATCAACTTAAGGAGCAAGAAGCTGCCGGTAGAACGAATGCACGGGTAAATTCCGGTGAAGCGCGCAAACGCGCTGATGCGCTGGCCAGCCGCCTCGACAAACGCATGGATGAGATCAAGCGCGAGCGGCAAATCTCGCCTCTGCCGCCTGTCGTGCTGGGCGGTGTTCTCGTCGTGCCTATCGGCTTGATAGCGCAAATGACAGGTCACAAGCCTGCTGAACCGGCCTCACCCGTTGATACCCAGATCGCCGCCGCAAAAGCGCGCGCGATTATCATGGATATTGAGCGTAGTCTCGGCTTTATACCCGTTGATCGCGAATTTGATAAACTCGGCTACGACATTGAAAGCGCCATTCCGGGCACGGGACGTTTGCGTTTCATCGAGGTGAAGGGGCGCGTATCTGGTGCCGCAACGATTACCGTCACGCGCAACGAAGTTCTCTATTCACTGAATAAACCAGAGGATTTCATTTTGGGGATAGTTGAATTTTTGCCCAATGGCGGACACAAAGTTCACTACGTCCGCAAGCCGTTCCAGCGTGAGCCCGATTTTCATGCGGCAAGTGTGAACTATGAGTTTTCGGAACTTCTTGCGAAAGCTGGGGAACCCTCATGACAGGCCAAGATAATCAACCCCCATCGCGCTCATTCGCCGAACAACTTGCTCCCTTAGCAAATAGGATTCGTGCCGCCCAATCAACTGTTCGCCCCGTCAGTCAGTCTATTGTCGAGTTTCGAACTGATAGATCATCGGATCATTTCGCAACAATCAGGAACATCGTGCTCGAATGGGTAAGGAGCCACGCTGGCAGACCACTTCCCCCTCACGCATGGCGAGGCGAGAACTTTGAACTCGAAGACATAGGTTCGCAGCGTACGGCAGCAATTAGCATTGATCAACCTAGATACTGGGGCGCTCGCCTAGATGATAGTGACCGTGAGGTTCCTCAGAGAAATTGGGTTACCGAAATCGGCATAGCTGACCGTTCAGGCAGCGACGTAATATTAGGTTCCCGACTTCTATGTGTCTCGAGGGGCGAGGATCAACCATTTCAGCCATCAATACAGCGTTTTTTGCGTACCGTGATAGAACGGCTTCCCGGTGCTCGAGTAGAAGGACGCCAAATCGAAACTAGCCCGTGGATCATTGAAACAGAAGAAGATGTCGAACAGTTGACATCTCTGATCTCAAACA
>JANNUW010000297.1:0-1541 GCA_031414095.1 Hyphomicrobium sp.
GTGTCAAGTCTGAGCATCGGTATGGGCTCTCCGAACTGTCGGCACTTATAATTGACCTCACAGTCTTATCCACTTGTGGCCCTTTTTAGAGTCATGGGCATACGACGTCTCGTCCGCTCATCATGGCTAAGCTGATACTCAACCCGCGACGTCCGTTATTTGCGAGGTTTTGTCTGCAGCTAGATGCGCAGCTGACTTGGCAAGGAGGCCACCCGACGTCTCATGTTGACCCAAAACAGACACACCGACCCGCATGCGACAAGGCGAGGTAGTACTATCAAATTCCCATGCTCCGCATTCTAAGAACCGCGCATAAGGTGCCGCACAGCGAACCGCTTTGAGTTATGCCTATTTCCAATTCGACCTGCTTGACCGCATTAGCGAACAGGGGCTGGTCTATGTCACCGTATGGTCCCGCGTCATAGCCGAGGCGTAACAGCATGTTTTGGATCAGGATGGCGCAACTTGCCGCGCTAATCCCATCGATGAGAGCGACCGGAATTGGGACCGCGGCATTGGTGCATTGTGAGGTCCATAGTTCGCGAATAATACCCTTGAACGAACCGCAGCTTATAGACGAGCCTGCATGAAACCCCGACATCATCGCAACAACCCTGTTAGTCCCGCGGATAACAATGGGAGCACCGGAATCGCCAGGCAAGGCGGCGCAGTCACTGAGCATGTTTGCGCTAATGCCACTACCGGTGCCGAGGCGGAGCGAACAATTTGAGTCCACCATCTGGCGCCCTGTTGAATAGCCAATTGCTACGAATCCACCATTTGCCGGCATCTCATCGTTCAACACGGCATCGTAGGGCTGCAGATATCCATGCCGGTACCCCAAACAGTCATCCAGCGCGAGCACCACCCAGTCATTGGCAGGCCGCCGGAATTGCCGGTCTGGACCCGCATAGTCTCCCCAAATGACCGGGATTGCCCTGGTGACGGGATGCTTACCGTTGGGCAAAGTCACTTGGGTAAGTGTAAACTTCCCTCGGCTTTTATTGGACGGCGGGTGAAGTGCGGTCACGTACCAAGGTCCAAAAACAACATGGAAATTTGTCATGATGGAACATTCACCAATGAGGAAAGCTGTGCCCGTGGACTTTCCTTCCGGAAGGCTGAATTCAATGACGCCAACTGGGGCGAAATTGGACGCTTTCCGCAGATCGGCGTGGAAGACCCACGCCGAAGCGAGGTTCCAAAAGCTGGGCAAAAATAAAGCTGCAACAAGACCAGTGAGCAACAAGCGCAAGGCAACGGTCATCTCCCGGACCTCCTGTCAATACTGCAAGCAAATCCCGTAAAACTAAGCTATCTCAAATGCATCTCATTGACAACGCGTGCGGTTAGCCACTTCGGGAGCGGACGAGATTAATCATTCAGCCGATGACTGACAGAGCTCACTGTCGGTAATCTGTCAGCTTTTGATGCTGTGGACGGCTCCTGCCCATGGCGTGCAAACATCTTGGGATCGGTTGCCGCAGTGGTGATCATGATTCGAAGGAGGTATATATGCAAGGCATTACAACGATTGGTTT
>JANNUW010000298.1:0-14798 GCA_031414095.1 Hyphomicrobium sp.
GTGTACCAGAAGTTGTCGCTGTTGCAGTTGGTGCCTTTGTCAATCCTGATTTTCCTGCGCCACGCATATCGGTATACGAATCGCGGCGTCACGGCTGGGTCCCAGTCGCTTCAATAGCTGACCTCGAACATCGTGATTGAAAGGTAGTCAAAGGAACCGACAAAGATGATCTCCTCCAGGAGCTTTTGACCCGATTAAATGCGGTAGATGCCCAAAGTATTATTGACCATGCTAGCGGCGAGTACGACAAGTTGGTTCAATCTGGACGACTACATGACTACGAGCATGATCTAACTTTTAAGTCGCCTAAACCATTTATGACAAAAAAGGACGTTATCGGCGTTGCCACGATAGCTTTAGGCATCGGGGCAACGGTAGTTAGCCGAAATGCTTTCAAAGGTGGTAAACGTCCTGCGTTAAGGCTGTCAACCGCACTTCTCTGGCAGTATTTCAAAGAGAACGATGATTTCTTGGACGAATTGACAGGGCAGGGGTAGAAGCAGCGATCACGTAAGGGAAACTTACCACTGCGGAGCCGCGCTGCTCAGGCACCCTAACGGAAAAGCCAGGAGAGACTGGTTTAGCTAGCTCCTCAATTCCGCGCAGCTAACACAGTATTAGATGGTCCTCAATAAAACAGCCAAGTTATTGTGGCATTCGACAATTTGCTATTTCACATTGGAAGCACGGGGTAACCAGCAACAGCAATTAGAGCCTATCGCGAATTATGTTTACTGTGACATGACCTGCGCTCTGCCACCCATCATGGAGGTGTTGCCCTTTGATACCAATCTATGGTTTGACTCCTCCGAATTTGCTGATTGAAGCAAAGGTTGACTTGATTTGCCCCCTCAGGTGTATTGCGTTTCATGTCATCTCACCTGTTTTCGCTTGTCGGAAAGAAGGCGCTGGTCACCGGGGCGAGTCGGGGCATCGGGCGCGCCATAGCCGAGGGCCTTGGAGCGGCGGGGGCTGATGTTGCGATTGCTGCCCGAAACATCGAGGCCCTTGAAAACAGTGAGAAAGCCATCCGTGCCACTGGCCGTTTTGTCCACGCAGTCCGCATGGATGTGTCGGACGTTAGCAGCTGCCGACGTGGCGTTGCGGAAGCAGTTGAGAAGCTTGACGGTCTCGACATCCTGGTAAACAATGCCGGAGTGGAGCAAGTTTGCCCTTCACTCGATATTGAAGAAGACTTGTGGGACCGCATCCTCGATACAAATCTGAAGGGTGCCTTCTTTGTGGCGCAGGCCGCAGCCCGGCTGATGAAGGGTGGCGCCATGCTCAACCTCTGCTCGCTCACCTCCGAACGCGGCATTTCGACCGCCGTTCCCTATGGCTCGTCCAAAACCGGCCTCGTGGGCATGACGCGGGCGCTGGCGGTGGAGTGGGCGCCATTGGGCATTCGGGTTAATGCGCTGGAGCCCGGATATTTCCGGACGGCGCTGACCGAAGCGTTCTATCTAAACCCCGCCTGGCAGCAGGCCATGCTTGCAAACATTCCGATGCAACGCTTCGGTGAACTGGATGACCTCGTCGGCGCTAGCGTTTTCCTATGCTCGGATGCTGCCCGCTACATCACCGGCATCTGCCTCCCCGTCGACGGTGGAACCCTGGCTTCACTCTGATAATGGACATGTCATGACGAATGAGATCAATTTCCACGAATTGGCAAAGCTTTCTCCCGAACAGCGGACGAAACTCCAGCAGCGCACGGAGACTGATCTTTCGGCTTTCGAGGCGAAAGTCCGACCGATTATTGCTGCAGTGCGCGCCGAGGGCGACGAAGCGTTGGCGCGCTTTGCCGGGGACTTCGACAAGGCGCTGGTCGAGGCCTCGGAAATTGCCGCCACCGAAGCCGATTTTGATGCCGCGGAAAAAACACTTGATCCCAAGGTTCGCGAGGCCATGGCGTTCGCCGCCCATTCAATCCGTAAGTTTCATCAGGACCAGATGCCGGAGGAAATGTGGCTGCATGAAATCCGTCCCGGCGCCTTCGCGGGCGACCGGACCGGGCCTATTCCATCTGTCGCTTGCTACATACCGCGCGGTAAGGGAGCGTTTCCTTCGGTGGCCTTGATGACCGCGATTCCGGCCAAGGTGGCGGGCGTCAAAGACGTCATCATTATCACGCCGCCTGGCGCCAACGGAAAGATCGATGACGCAACGCTAGTTGCGGCGCGTATGGCCGGTGTTAACAATGTTTTCAAGGCGGGTGGGGCGCAAGGCATCGCCGCCGTGGCCTATGGCACACACACCATTCCAAAGTCAGCCAAGGTTATTGGCCCGGGAAGTCCCTGGGTCGCCGCTGCGAAACGGCTTGTTTCGCATGTCATCGACACCGGCTCGCCCGCTGGGCCTAGTGAAGTGATCGTGTTCGCCGACGACACTGTCGATGGTGCGCTTGCAGGCCTCGATCTGTTGATCGAGGCCGAGCATGGCCCCGACAGCTCTGCCTATCTGGTGACATGGAGCCGTCGCGTTGCCGAGCAAGCGCTTGCCGCCATTCCCGGCTACTGGAAGCAAATGGGCGAGCGGCGCGTCTCCTATTCTTCCACGGTTCTTGGAGGTCCCATTGGCGGCATCGTTCTGGCTCGCGATGAGGACGATGCCATCGCCTTTTGCAACGAATACGCCCCTGAGCATCTCCAGGTTCTGGCGAAGGAACCCTTTGCCTATCTTGGCCGCCTGGAACACGCGGGCGAAATCCTCCTCGGTGAACACACGCCCACCACGCTTGGCAACTATGTCGTCGGTCCTAACCACGTGCTGCCCACCAGCGGCTGGGCCCGCACCGCCTCGGCGGTGTCGGTCTTTGATTTCGTCAAGCGCACCTCGATTGCCTATGTCACCAGCCGTGGCTATCCCGAATTGGCAAAGCATGCGCACGCCCTGGCAACCTACGAGGGGTTCGAGGCCCATGCCAATGCCGTTTCGGAAACCCGTGACAAGCTGCTGAAGCATTGACACGCCATGGTTTTTGACTTCAATTCAAGCCTATAATCAAACTGAAAGGGTTTAAACATGAACTGGACACCGAACCGCCGCGATCTACTCAAGACTGGCGCAGCCGTTACCGCTCTTGGCGTCACTGGCTCTGCCTCTTGGGCGCAAGACATTCCAACGACGCCGGAAGCCGGCGACATTAAAATGGGTATTGAGCCCTGGCTGGGTTACGGCCAATGGCACATTGCTGCCAAGAAGGACCTGTTTAAGCAGGTGGGCCTGGGCAACGTTGAGATCATCAATTTTAACACCGATGCGGATATCAACGCAGCACTTGCCGCCGGCCAGCTGCAATGCGGCAACATTGCCACGCATACCGCGATGAATTTCATCGCCGCCGGACTTCCGCTGAAGATCGTGGCGCTTCTGGATGTCTCGAAAACCGCCGACGCCATGATTTCCGACGGATCGGTCACCGACATCAAGGGCCTCAAGGGCAAGCAAGTGGCCTATGAGGAAGGAACCACCAGCGACATCCTTTTGAACTACGCCTTGTCGCAGAACGGCATGACGATTGCCGACATCGAGAAGGTGCCAATGCCGGCCTCAGACGCGGGTGCAGCGCTGATCGGCGGCAAGGTTCCCGTCGCCGTCACCTATGAACCCTACTTGACACTTGCGATGAACCAGAACCCCAAAGTCAAGATGGTATACAGTGCTGGCGAAAACCCGGGCCTCATCTCCGACGTCTTCGTGGTGCGCGAGGAATTCCTGAAAGAAAAACCGGGCCAGGTCGTGGCGCTGCTCAAGGCCTGGGACTTGGCTCTTGCCGATTATCGCAAAGATACGGCAGGCGGCCGCGCCATTATCTCGGAAGCCATCGGCGCAAAGCCCGAAGAACTGGCAACTGCCTTCGATGGCGTTGTCTACTATTCGATAGCAGAGAACAAGACCGAGCTCGGTGGCAATTTCACGTCAAAAGTCATTCCGGAAGTCCATGCCGCTGCGCGGACCGCCGGTATTCTGCAGAAGGATGTCGATCTGAGCACGGCAATCGACGCCCGGTTTGTGGATGCCGCAACCAAGTAAGGTGGCGCGACGGCGCTTCGCCTTGGGTGGTAGAATCTCAACGGCGGAGTTCCTGGGGATTGCAGCCCTTGTCTTCGCCGTTCTGGCATTTGCCTGGTTTGCTGTCACTGCGGGAGGACTTGTCCTCCCGCTTTTCCTGCCGTCTCCCGGCCAGGTGTTGTCGCGGCTTGGCGAATTGTGGGGGTCGGGACAGCTATTCGCTGATATCGGCATCAGCATCTATCGCATCTCCTATGGTTTCTTTGTTTCGACCGTTGCTGCCCTGCCCATCGGCATCCTGATCGGCAGTTACCGGCGCTGGGAAGCAGCAATCGAACCTCTGGTCGATTTCATCCGCTACATGCCGGTGGTGGCTTTCGTGCCGCTTACCATTCTGTGGGCGGGGACTGGTGACCTGCAGAAACTGCTGATTATCTTCATCGGCACTTTTTTCCAGCAGGTGCTGTTGGTGATGGACAACGTGAAATCCGTGCCGCGCGACTTCATCAATCTGGGTCGTACCCTGCAGATGCCCGAATGGCGCATCCTGCAGCGCATCGTCTTGCCCTCAGCCATGCCGGCGATTTGGGATTCGATGCGGATCAGCCTCGGCTGGGCTTGGACGTGGCTCGTTGTCGCTGAACTCGTGGCTGCCACGTCCGGCCTTGGTTATCGCATTACCACGGCGCAGCGCTTTTTCCAGACTGACCTGATCTTTGGCTACCTGCTCATTCTCGGCATCCTCGGCCTCACCACGGATCAGGCCATGAAATATGCAGGCCACAAACTGTTCCGCTATCTTGAGGTTCGCTGATGACGCAGGACAAACTTGTCATCACCGGGCTCGGCAAGACCTTCCACAGTGACCGCGGCACCACCGTTGCGTTGAACGGCGTCGATCTTGCTGTGGGCGAAAACGAGTTCGTGGCCCTCGTCGGCACATCGGGCTGCGGCAAGTCCACGCTCCTATCGATTGCCGCCGGGCTTGAAAGTCACGATGAAGGCCGGATCACCATTGATGGCGAGGAGATTGTGGCCCCCGGACTTGATCGCGGCGTGGTGTTCCAGAGCTACACACTGCTACCCTGGCTTAACGCACTGCAGAATGTCGAGTTTGCTCTCCAGGCAGCGGGAAAGACGTCGCGCGAGACTAGTGACATTGCGCAGTCGCACCTCGAACTGGTTGGACTCCAGGGATTCGAGAAAGCCTATCCCGCCGAGTTGTCCGGTGGCATGAAGCAGCGGGTTGCCATTGCCCGGGCATTGAGTTACCGGCCCAAGATGCTGTTGATGGACGAACCCTTTGGCGCCCTTGACGCGCTCACCCGTCATCACATGCAGGAACTGCTGACCGGCATCTGGGAGAAGCATCGCCTTACGGTACTTTTCATTACTCACGATGTGGAGGAGGCCGTCTATCTCTCCGACCGCGTGGCCGTGATGACCAACCGGCCTGGCCGCATCAAGACTGTGGTTCCCATTGATCTGCCGCGGCCGCGGCACTACGACATGGTAGCGTCGCCCGAGTTCCAACGGCTCCACCGCACCGTTCTCAATGCAATCCGCAGCGAGTCACTCGCCGCCGCTTCGCTGCAAGCTGCACTCGCATGAACGTCGAAGAATATACGCGGCTCGACGCGACGGCGCTTGCGGCGCTGATCCGCTCAGGCGATGAGAGCAGGGCAGGGGTATTGCAAGCCGCCCGCGTCCGGATGGGCGCCTGCAATCCGTCCATCAATGCCGTTGTCGAACTTTATGGCGAGCCGGTTGAGGATTCCGCGGCGCAAGGCGCGTTCGCGGGCGTGCCGTTTCTGTTGAAGGACATTGGCGCCGGGATTGCGGGCAAACGCACTTCCTGTGCCAGCCGGGCCTTTTCCGGTACGCCGCCGCAGAGCCACGATGATGAACTGACGCTTCGCTTCAAACAGGCGGGCTTGCGCATTCTCGGCAAAACCAATCTCCCGGAACTGGGCTTTAATGTCACCAGCGAGCCGGTTCGTTTCGGGCCTACACGAAATCCCTTCAACACTGCGCGCACTGCCGGAGGGTCATCGGGCGGTTCGGCGGCAGCGGTTGCCTCGGGCATGGTACCCATCGCGCATGCGACTGACGGAGCAGGCTCGATCCGCATTCCAGCCGCCTGTTGCGGCCTCGTGGGACTGAAGCCATCGCGCGGCCTGATTCCGCAAGGGCCCGCTCACGCCGACATATATGGCGGCCTCGTCACGGAAGGCGTGGTTACCCGTTCCGTGCGGGATACGGCGGCAGCCCTTGCCATCATGAGCGGGGCTGACCCAGGCGCTCCCTATGCCGCTCCTGCTCTCCGCTCTCTCAAATCAAAATGCCGGATCGGCGTTCTCGTCAGCGGCGCAGATGATTTCAGCTTCGATGACGATGCTCTTCGCGCACTTTCCCTGGCTGCCGACCATCTCCGCAATGCTGGCCACGATGTAGAACCGGTGCGCGAATTCCTCTCCCCCGCCGACTGGCGGATCCCGCGCCAAGTCTACTTCACCCAAGCCTGTGCCCAGGCAGCGGAAGATTTCACTGGTCGTGTCATTCCAGACGGGCTAGAAAACATAAACCATACTGCAGTTCTGTTGGGTCGCGCTATGTCGGCCGAACACTATCTCTCCGTGGTGCGCCGTGGCCAGGATTTCGCCCGTCGCTTTGCGTCGATCTGGCAGCGCTATGACGTGTTGCTAACGCCGGCTCTGGCGAGCGCTGCGCCGAAGCTCGGGCAGTTTCCCATGGATCACACCGACGTCACGCTCCATGTCGACCGGATGGCGCGGCTTGCGCCCTTCGCCGGAACTTTCAATCTCACGGGCGGCCCCGCGATTGTGGTATGCGTCTCACAAAATGCAGATGGCTTGCCACTCGGTGTGCAGCTTGCAGCTGACATGGGGCAAGACTTGCAACTACTGGCACTCGGGGAAATCCTTCACCGGTTGCCAGATAATGTGCCCCCATAAGCGGTATGGTTGAATTGTTACGAACATCGACCAGCTGTTAGGGCTGGCCCATGGCCGCAGCATGAAACCGTTGAGCCTTACTCGCGATTGATTTACTGCCGATATTTGGCGAGCGTTCACGTCCCAGAGACTGATCCTGAAAACTGAAAAGTGCTCCGGTGTTCCTTCATCAACTGGCCTGCCATAGCAGCGCAGCGGCGGGCTTATGTTAGGAGATTGGGGTCGTGTCTTGTTTCCCAGAGATCAAGTAATATGGCAGCTCTTTCAGTTGCGAGAACTGCCTCTGACCCGGCGACAAGAATACGTGAGGGAAGCGCCGCACAACTGGTTCGGTGAGGTTCAGCGCGGCCTCGAGACCTCCAGTACGACGGCGATGGTCGGAAAATCGCTTGCGGATATGTGATCATACCAGGCCTCGCGCGTGGCGATCGGTGCGCGCGGAGGCTCCTTTGCCCGCACCATCCCGGTGCGCGCCAGCCCGACGATGAGCGGAAACGTGCGGTCCACCGCCACCATCTGTTCGACGGTGAAGCCCGCGGCGCGCCGCTCCGGCACGATCAGATCGAGACCGTTGCAGATCGTCGCTGTGTCCCACTGCTTCAGGACTTCAAGGTCGGCGGCGCTAAAGGGGTAGCTGCTCATAGCTGATGTCTTTCTGCGGTTTCACATCCGCGGCTTTGCGCTTGCGTGCGTGGCGGCCGACTCGTAGGCGGCCTCGACCAGCGCATAGGTCTTGAGATTATCCTTGCCGGAGGTATCCGCGGGCCGTCCTGCGCGCAAGGCCTGCATCATGTGCAGGTTGGTGTTGCGCACCGCCTCCTGCGAGACATGCCAGGGCCTCGTCGTCCAAGAGAGTAAGGGAGATCCGATCTTCTCCTCGAAGCTCAACCCTTGTGTCGTCACGGTCATCACTTCGCCCTTGGAGACAATGATGGAACCGAGCGGTCCTTCAATCTCAAGCATCGTTTCGGGGAAGGGATCGGCACTACGCTTGGCCTCATAGGTGGACTCGACGATCGAGACGGCACCCGATGTATGCCGCATCATGATAGTGGCCGTATCTTCGGCTCGGACTTTCGGATTGCGCTTCTGCGTTTCGCAATAAACGCGCTCTACTTCGCCCATGAACACGCGCGCCAGATCGAGAATGTGAATGCCGACGTCGAGAATGACGAGCCGCTCTTCATTATAGAAATAGGGCTGGCCCTTGTAGACGTTGAAGCCTGTCCGGAAGGACAGCCGCGCCCAAGTGGGGTCGCCGATGGTGCCACTGTCTAGCACATGCTTCACACGCATCATGGAAGTGGCGAAACGGAAGTTCTCGTGTACCGCAAGCCATGCCCCGTTCTTCTTCGCAGTCTCGACGATGGCGATGCAATCTTTCCATTCTGGGGCGAAAGGTTTCTGCACGACGGTGGGTATGCGGCGCTCGGACGTCAGCGCGGCGAGTTCCTGGTGCGTGTCCATGCGCGTGGTCAGGTCCACCAGATCGAGCTGTACAGTGTCGAGCATTTTCTTGGCATCGACAAACCATGGTGCACCGAATTTCTCACCCGCAGTGCGCGCCTTGACCTCGTCGCGGTCGCAAACGGCAACAAGGTCTGCGCCCTCTGACGCAAGGTCCTTCCAGGCATGGAGGTGGTTTTGCGCATAGAAGCCACAGCCAATGAGGCCAACGCGCGTCCTGCCTGCAACTGATGTCTTTTCGCTCATTTCATTCTCCTGTCAGATCTGTACCGAGTAACCGCCGTCGGCCGGAATGGCGGTGCCGGTGATGAAGTCCGATGCGCGGCTGGCGAGGAACACGGCAAGCCCTGCAAGGTCTTCCGGCTGTCCCCAGCGGCCAGCCGGCGTGCGCTCCACCACTTTCGCGAACATGGCGGGCGCCGATTGCCGTCCGCCGCGCGTCAGGTCGGTAACGATGAAGCCGGGCAGGATGGAATTGACCTGCACGCCATGCGTGGCCCAGGCCACCGCCAGCGATTTCGTGAACTGCACCACCGCGCCCTTGCTTGACGCATAGGGTCCGATAATCGCACCGCCGAAAATCGACGACATCGATCCAATGGTGATGATCTTGCCGCCGCCAGCCTTCTTGAATTCGGGCAACACCGCATTGGCGCAGAGGAACAAGCTCGTCAAATTGGCATTGATGATCTGATGCCACTCGGCGAGTGTATAATCCTCAGGCGGCTTCCGGATATTGGTGCCGGCATTGGCGACGAGAATGTCGATCCGGCCAAAGCGCTCTGCCACGCTGGCAGTCATTCGGGCAACCGAGGCCTCATCCGACACGTCCGCCTCGACCGCCATGGCCTTCACGCCCAGTGCTTCGAGGTCTGAGACGGCTGCGGCGTTCTTCGCTGAATTCCGTCCGGCGACTGCAACCATCGCGCCGGCCTTGGCAAGACCTTTGGCAATCCCCAGCCCGATGCCGCCATTGCCGCCGGTGACCAGCGCAGCACGGCCTGTAAGATCAAACGGACTGTTCATGATACCTCCTGCACGCCTCTGGAAATCGAAGGAGGTTCAATCCGGCTCGACCCTGATTTTTCGACGTTCCAGCCTCTCCAGCACAGTTGTGCGTGAGCTGTCGGTGAAGACCGCAATGAAGATGATGACACTGATGACGAGTGGATAGATATAGGGGTTGGCATTGGTCATCACGAGGCCGTTCTCGACGGTCTGGATCAGCACCGCGCCGAACACGGTGCCCAGCACGCCGCCCCGCCCGCCAAACAGGCTGGTGCCGCCGAGCACTGCCGCAGCGATGACCGGGAATTCCTTCTGGAATCCGAAGGTGGAAGAGGCGACCGCCACCTGGCTTCCCGACACGAGGCCGCCAACTGCGGCGCACACGCCGCAGATGCAGTAGACGGCGAAGGTCACGCGCTTCACGTTGATGCCGGCCTTCGCGGCTGCATCTGGATCGGCGCCAACCGCATAGACCTGGCGGCCGAAGGTTGTTAACTTCAGGACAATCAGCGCAATGATCAGAACCAGTGCGAAAATCCAGATCGCGGAGGGAATGCCAAGATAGGCGGTGCGCCCGAAGGTCAGCACACTCTTGCTGAAGGGCACCATCTTGTTGCCGGAGAAGTAGAGCGCGATGCCACGCCCCACGAACAGCGTCGACAGCGTGGTGATGAAGGCCGCCACGCGCAGCTGTGTGATCATAAAACCGTTGAATGCGCCGAACGCCAGCCCCAGCACTGCGACGAGTGGAAAGGCTGCGATTGGCGGCATGCCGGCGAAGAATACGCCGAGTATGGCAGCGCTCAGGTACATGTTGGCGCCGACCGAGAGATCAATGCCGGCGATCAGCAGAACGAAGGTCATGCCGATGGCGATGATCGTGATATGGCTGGACTGGTTGATGATGTTGACGAAGTTGACAGGCGTCAGGAACCGGTCGGACATCAGCCCGAACACGATGATCAACACCGCGAATAGCAGAAGCGTAGCATTCTGCAGCGCCAGCATCGCGAACCTGTTGCGGAAGCCGTTCATTTCGCGCCACTCCGGATGCCGTCCCACATGGCGGCGCGCAACAGTTCTTCTCGGTCGAAGGCGCCCCGCTCGAAGGTGGCGCGGATCTCGCCATGCGCCATCACCATGATGCGGTCCGACATGCCGATGAGCTCCTCGATCTCGGACGAGATCATGAGAATGCCGGCACCACCCGCCGCAAGGCGGTTGATGATCTTGTAGACTTCATTCTTGGCGCCGACGTCGATACCGCGTGTCGGCTCGTCAAGGATGAAGACTTTCGGCCCTCTCAGCAGCCATTTGCCGATCACGACCTTTTGCTGGTTCCCGCCAGAGAGGTTCTTGACGAGAGTCTTCGTGATGTCGCGTGCGCCGATCTGGACCGAATTACTCATTTTCGAAACATCGGCCTTAAGGCGTGAACTGTCGATCTTGTGGGAGAAGCCTCCGGCATAGGCCTGGAGCGAAGACAGCGCGATATTTTGGTCGATGGGGGCTTCCATCATCAGGCCCTCGGCGCGCCGGTCCTCGGTTAGGAAGGCCATGCCGTGATCCATGCAGATCATGGGCGTAGGCTTCGTCAGCGTCTCGCCATCGACGATGATTTCACCCGATGCGAAATCGTCGATGCCGAAAAGGATGCGAGCGAGTTCGGAACGCCCGGCACCCATGAGGCCGGACACGCCCAGCACCTCGCCTGCGCGGAGCGAGAACGAAATGTTCTTCACCGTACCGCGCTGCGTGACGTTCTTCACTTCCAGAGCCGGTGGCCCGGCCGAAATCACGGCCTCCCGTAGCGGGAACAGCTGGTCGATGTTGCGGCCGACCATGAGCGAGATCATGCGCTCGATAGTCATCTCGGTCTTGAGGGCCTTGCCCACCACATCGCCATCACGCAGCACGACGATGTCATCGCACAGCTTCATGATGTCATCGAGAATGTGGCTGATATAGATGATGGCGATGCCCTGCTGGCGCAGCTTGTTGATGATGTCGAAGAGCCGGTCGGTCTCGCGTGTGGTGAGCGATGTGGTTGGCTCATCGAAGATGATGATCTTGGCCTTGGCGCCCAGGGCCTTCGCAATCTCCACGAGCTGACGCTCGCCTTGGGACAGGCGGTTGACGAGCGTAGTGGGCGGAATATCGAGATCGACGGCAGCGAGAAGCTCTGCGGCGCGTTTGCGGGCCGCGCCGCGATCGATGAAGGGCAGGCCCGGAACCAGTTTTGGAAATTCAGTGATGAACAGGTTCTCTGCAATCGAGAGATTACGGAACAGGTTCAGTTCCTGATGAATGAAGGCGATGCCTTGCTTCGACGCGTCGCGGGGGCCTTTGGGCCTGTAGTCAGCGCCGTTGAAGGTGATGCGTCCGGCGTCCATCTGGTGAACGCCGCCGATGATGTTCATGGTGGTGGACTTGCCGGAACCGTTTTCACCCACCAGCCCGAGCACCCGGCCGGCATGAAGCGAGAAGCCCACCTTGTGCAGAACCTCGACGCCGAAGAAGCTCTTGCACAGCTCCTCGATTTCGAGCAGCTCGGCGCCCGTTGCGGGTGAAGCTGCCACTGAAGCAGCAGCACTCACCCGCGCACCAGCACCCGATGCCGCACGGCATCGATGACGGCAGCTGCGAGGATGATGCTGCCCTTGATTGCAAACACGGAAGCGATGGGCAGGCCCATCAGCTGCAGGCTCTTGTCGATCACGGTCAGGAACAGCACGCCGAAGATGGTCCAGAAGATCTTGCCCTTGCCGCCGAACAGGCTGACGCCGCCGATGACGGCAGCGCCGATCACATCGAGAAGGATGCGCTGGCCCAGTACTGGCGTTCCAGTTTCAAGGCGTCCCGTATAAAGGATGGAGGCGATTGCAGCACAGACGCCCGAGATGATGAAGGCCCAGAAGATCACGCGCCGGACCGGCACGCCTGACACTGCAGCAGCCCGTGGATTTAGGCCCACCGCATAGAGCCAGCGGCCATAGACAGTGCGGCTCAGGATGAAATGTGCTGCACCCCCGACGACTAGCACCACGAAGAGCGAAAAGGGCAATCCACCGAAGAATGTGCCTTGTCCTATGGCGATGAAGCCACGGGGAAGATTGCCGATGCTGCTCGCATCGGTATGTACTGTCGTGTACCAGATGGCAGCACCTGAAAAGAACATCATCGTCGTCAGCGTCACGATGAAGGCCGGCATGTTGAAGCGCGTGGTGCAGAGGCCATTGAATGTGCCGATGACGGCGCCAACGGCAACGAAGGCGAACACGCCTGCGATGATTTCAAAACCAGTGCCGTTGGCATAGCCGCCATCGCCTGTCAGGACCGAAGCGCCGACCACACTTGCCATCGCGATGATCGAAGGTGCGGAAAGATCGATACCCGCGACAATGAGCACGAAAGTCTGGCCGATGGCCACGACAAGGAGCGGCATCATGGCGCGGAGAACGTCGAGCAGCGTTTCGGACGACGCGATCTCGGGCACGATCGTCCACATGACGGCGAAATAGAACACCGTCAACACGAGCACGAGATATTCTGAAAGCAGCAAGCGCTTCCAACCCGCTTGCGCGCGGGATTTGGAGACGGCTCTAACGTCGACGGTTGTCATGTGGCAATACGCTTGCGGAAGACTGGGTGAGACGGAAAGCGCCGCCGTGACAACTCGTCATGGCGGCGCCGATTGTCAGCTTAGCCGTTCTGCTTTTTCCAGACGGTATAGCCCCACATCTCGTCCTGCTTTTCGGTCAGGTTGGCCTGGGTGATCACAAAGCCCGGATCGAGGAGAAGTTTTTCCGGCTTCTTGCCGTCCCACATATCCTTGAAGGCCTGGAAGGCCATATCCACTTCGAGGAACAGGTTCTGTACACCGCAAGCGTCCAGATAGCCATCCTTCAGGCGTGCATAGGCCCCTTCGTCGCCGTCGAAGCCCGCGAAGAGGACGTGGCCTTCTTCGCCGCGCTTGCGCCACTTGTCGGCGGTCTGCAGCACTTGCTCGATCTGCGGGTGCATGAAGTCGGACGAGGTGACGAGGAAGTTGATGTCAGGGTTAGCCTGAAGTGCGTTGGTGAGGCCGGCGAAGGCCTTGTCGGCGTTCCACTCGGTAGAGACGCGGGCCACGACTTCGATGATGTCGGTATTCTTGTCGACAACATCGAAGAAGCCGTCACGGCGCTGGATGGCGTTGACGTCGCCCAGATCACCGATCAGCAGGCAGGCCTTGTACTTGCCGCCCAACTTCTTGGCTTCATCGACGAGGAACTGCACAGTGTCGGCCATGATCTTGCGGTTGTCGGCCTGGATGGCGACGGAATAGGCGTCGCTCTCGGCCGGCGGGCGGTTGAAGTGCACCATCGGGATGCCGGCTTCATTGGCCGCGCGGATCGCCGGGATAACGGCCTTGGAGTCGGTCTGGATGATGAGGATGCCGTCGACCTTGCGGCCGATCATGGCTTTCACCTGCTCGAATTGCTTGTTGTCGTCGAAGTCCGAGATGTTCTCGAGCGTTTCCCAGCCATTGGCCTTGCCCTTCTCGCGCATGATCTCGATGCCCGACACCCAGAACGGTGACACGAGGCTGTCGAACAGCAGCGCTACCGTCTTGGTGCCTTCTGCCTTCACCATGATTGGCAGGCCCATCGTACCGGCGGCAAGCAGGGCGCCTACCGTAAAATCGCGTCTTGTCAGTTTCATTGGTCTTCCTCCCATTGACTGATATCACATGATAACCAGCCCCTTAGGCAAGATGTTGCTGCAGATCGACCGCGATGGCAAGGCCCTGAAATCGACTATTTCCGTGCGTGCAATGCGTTATTATGTGTTGTGTAAACTAGCGTCGAACTTTGACCCCAGGATGTTTACGCCCAAAACATTGATATGATGAGCCTATTGTAGTTTTCTCTGGGGTCAATATTGGATGTCGAATAAGTCACGGAAAATTCTTTCTCCTTATGTTTTAAGAGTTTATGTGCGAAATAAGGTGGGGTGAAAGTTTGACGCTGATTCACAGATATCTGCAGGCTGGACAAGGCGTGTCAGGCCTGACACTCGTGGAAAACTTAGTTGCGCTAGACCCCTTCAAAACGGATCACGCTCCCAACTCTCTGCCTCACCGTTCAGGGCATCAAACTTCTCGCCACGCCCCCGGGTATTTTTCAATGCTTTATTCACAGTTGCATAACTTAGGACGTGTTGACAAACAGGATTCCCAAATCAGTCACGTTCTGATTCAAGGTAGCTTTGGAGGAGGCTACCGTGATCCGAGGTTTGATGAGCGACAGGGAATGGGCCTGTCTTGAACCGTTTGCAATTTCACGTGGGGCT
>JANNUW010000299.1:0-6834 GCA_031414095.1 Hyphomicrobium sp.
GCAGAACGTCATGCGCCAGGCCGCCGCCCTCGGCGTGCTGCAGATCCACTTGTCGGGCGGCGAGCCCACCGCGCGCAAGGACCTCGAGGACATCGTCAAGACCGCGGCCGAGGTCGGCCTCTATACCAACCTCATCACCGCCGGCGTGACGCTGTCGCGCGACCGCCTCGTCAAGCTGCGCGACAACGGTCTCGACCACGTGCAGCTCTCGATCCAGGACGTCGACCCCGAGAATGCCGACCGCATCGCCGCCTACAAGGGCGGTTCCGCCAAGAAGCGCGAAGTGGCCCGCTGGGTGAAGGAGCTGGGCCTGCCGCTGACGCTCAACGCGCCGATGCACCGCCAGAACATCCACAACATCGAGAAGTACATCGACTACGCCGTGGAGCTGGGCGCTGGCCGCTTGGAAGTGGCGCACATCCAATATTACGCCTGGGCCTTGAAGAACCGCGCAGCCCTGATGCCGACGCGCGAATCCTTCATGCACACCGTCGACGTCGTCGACAAGGCGCGCGAGCGCCTGAAGGGCGTGCTGGTCATCGATTTCGTGGTGCCCGACTACTACGCGAAGTACCCCAAGCCCTGCATGGGCGGCTGGGGCCGGGGCATCATCAACATCACGCCGGCCGGCAAGGTTCTGCCATGTCACGCGGCCGAGTCGTTGCCGCATCTGACCTTCGACAACATCAAGGACACCCCGCTCGCCGATATCTGGATGCGCGGCTCGGCGTTCCAGATGTATCGCGGCACCAGTTGGATGAAGGAGCCCTGCCGCTCGTGCGACCGCCGCGAGATCGACTTCGGTGGTTGCCGCTGCCAGGCGTTCGCGTTGACGGGCGATGCCGCCAACACCGATCCGGCGTGTTCGCTATCCGACAAACACGCCGAGTGGGCGAAGGTGGCCGACGTCGAAAGCCATGCCCAATCGCCAGAACTGATCTACCGCCGCATCGGCGGCGCCAAAGCCACCGAACCCGCTGGAGCTGGCTGACGTTTCGTATGTCGAAACGTCCGCGCGAGAGCCGGGCCCTTTACCTGACTGCTGGCTGGGGAAGATCCCGGCTCGGGCCGTCGCACGCTGTTCGCCGCCCCGTCAGGGCACGCAGGAAGTGGGAAGATTGTGCTAAACAGCATGGGCCAACTTTCTACACGTCTGCGTTCCCGGCCAAGCACGCGGGTGCGCGTGCATTGAGCCGGGATCGCTTCACTCAATAGCTTGGCCGTGACCCCGGATCGGGCACGTCTCACTGCGTTCGCCGCCCGTCCGGGGACGCAGAATTAGGGGCCAAGCAGAGGGATGCATCACAGGCGCCGTGCGGCCCAAATCCAATATTCTGATGGTTTCCCGGCCAAGCACGCGGGTGCGCGTGCATTGAGCCGGGATCGCTTCGCTAGTTTCCTGGCCGTGACCCCTGATAACTGCCGACCTTGCGGTCCCGCAGTTTCCGGAAAAAAAACCGGGGTGATCGCCCCTCCAACAAAATTGCAAATGCTAATTTTTTGCGTTCCTTTGGGAACAGCGGGTGGGCCCGTTTGCGGGCAAATTGCCAATCACGGACGAGATGAACCAACCAACTCTCATCCAACCAGATCGCAAACCTTAAACACCCCCAAGGAGATTTCCCATGTACCTCAAGACCGGCATCGCACTGATCGCAGCAACCTTCGCCATGACCTCGATGGAAACCTCGGCCTTCGCCGGTAGCAAGCGCTTTGCCGCAAACGGCGGCAATGGTGGCTCGGGTAACGTCGTCTTCGGCAACGGCAACCGCGTTGGCAACGGCGGCCGCGGCGGCAACGTTGTGGCTCTTCTCGGCGCGCTTGCAGGCGGTGGACGACACAAATCGAGCGCCAATGGCGGCAACGGCGGCAGCTTGAACATCGTCATCGGCAACAACAACACGGTCGGCAACGGTGGCAATGGCGGTAACGTATTTGACCTCGACTGAGCGGGTCTCAATTTTTCCGACATATCTTCTAGGCGCCGGCTGTCCGCAACCGGCGCCTTTGTCTTGCATGTCACTTCAGCTGGCTTGGGAAGGTCCCGGATAACTGCGGACCTTACGGTCCCGCAGTTTCCGGGAATCGTGAGCGGGTCAGACACCAAGAACGCATAAGGGCCCGGCGTTGCCGCCAGGCCCTTTTCGATCTCAAAAGCTTCGAACACTCAACTCTAGCAGGGGGGGCTAGTTGATGCGTTGCTCGAGACCGTATTCCTGCATTTTCCGGTAGAGCGTCGAGCGGCCGATGTTGAGCCGCTTGGCGACTTCCGTCATGTGACCACGATAGCGCCCGAGCGCTAAGCGGATCATGTCGGCTTCCATGTCTTCGAGGCGGCGGATTTCGCCACCCTCGGTGATAGCCGGAATGCCGAGCGAGCCCGAGCCGTTGCCAGCGCGAATTTCCATCGTCTGCGGGATAGTCGCTTCAGCTCCCAGGAGCGCTCGACCGGTGTAAGCGCCGGGCCTTTGCAGTTCATGGGGTGCGACCGGCATGAGGGCTTCGAAGCCTTCGACGTGGGCCGCGATCTGCGGGAACTCATTGACCGTCAATTCGGGTCCGTCGGCAAGAACGACCGCACGGAATACGGCGTTCTCGAGCTGGCGGACGTTGCCAGGCCAGCTATAGGCCTGCAACAGCCGCATGGCGTTGGCATCGATGCCCGATAGACGCTTGCCTTCTTCGGCGGCAAAGCGGGCCATGAAGTGGGTCACGAGTTCCGCGACGTCGTCGATGCGCTCGCGCAGGGGCGGCACCCAAACCGGGAACACGTTCAAGCGGTAGTAGAGGTCTTCGCGGAACTTGCCGTCCTTGACGAGCTGGATCATGTCCCGGTTAGTGGCCGAGATGAGCCGGAAGTTGACCTTGACGGGTTTCTTGGAGCCGACCGGATCGATCTCGCCTTCCTGCAGCGCGCGCAACAATTTGACCTGCGCATCAAGCGGCAGTTCGCCGACTTCATCGAGGAACAATGTGCCGCCGTCGGCTTCCTGGAATTTGCCAATGCGGCGGTCGGATGCGCCAGTGAACGAGCCCTTCTCGTGGCCGAACAGCGTGCTTTCGACGAGGTTTTCGGGGATCGCACCGCAGTTGACGGTAATGAATGGGCGGCCGGCGCGTTCGCTCTCGCCTTGGATGGCGCGCGCGATCAACTCCTTGCCGACGCCCGATTCGCCTTCGATCAAAACCGGGATATGCGATGCGGCGGCGCGCTTGCCGAGCGAGATGACCCGGCCCATGGCGTCGCCACGAATGATGAGATCGCTGAAAGTGAGGGTCCCTTCGACCTTTTTCTTGATGCGTGTGATTTCGCCGGCGAGCGCTTCGATCTTGAGAGCGCTCTTGATCGAGACGTCGAGGCGTTCGGGCGAGGCGGGCTTGACGACGAAGTCGACGGCGCCGGCGCGCATGGCGTTGATGGCGGCGTCGATCGATCCATGTGCCGTTTGCACGATGACGGGCGGCATGCCGGTCTTGGTCGCGAGGCGGTCGAGCACGCCCATGCCGTCGAGGCCGGGCATCACGAGGTCGAGCAGCACCAGACAAATCGAGGCGCGCTCAGGACTTTCGAGAATTTGCAGCGCGTGGTCGCCCGAGTTGGTCGACTTGGTTTCGAAGCCGAGACGCTTGATGGTCTCTTCGAGGATGCGGCGCTGAACGGGATCATCGTCGACAATAAGAACACGCTTGGCCATGTGGCACTCATACTCAACACAACAGGACTGGAACCGGAGGGATGCAACTCGCAAAAGCGTTCCAGGATTGGACAGCTCGTCACCGGCTACTCACTTACAAGCGAGAGATTGCCCTACAAGGGTAAACAAGGCGTTGCTGGCGAGCTCAGCTTGAGGCTTTTTTGATCTAAGTTGGAGTAAATAGCCTTTAACGATACGGATCTTCCGCATTGGAGTATTCACTCAAATCCATGCGATGAGGGTCCGGGACAACGGCCGACCTTACGGCCGGCAGATTCCGGACAAGGACTAAGCGCCCTCGGCGAGGCGCTGGCCGAGGCGGCCGGATAAATCTTGAATGAACTGCCACGCGACACGGCCTGATCGTGCGCCGCGTGTCATGCTCCATTCGAGCGCGGCACGGCATAGCGCGTCATCATCGACCTCGAGCGCGTAGTGGTCCGCATAGGCGCGCACCATGTCGAGGAACTCGTCCTGGCTGCAGTTGTGAAAGCCGAGCCACAGTCCGAAGCGGTCCGACAGCGAAACTTTTTCTTCGACCGCTTCCGACGGATTGATCGCCGTCGAGCGCTCGTTTTCAATCATGTCGCGCGGCATCAGATGGCGCCGGTTCGACGTCGCGTAGAAAATGACATTCTCCGGCCGGCCCTCGATACCGCCTTCCAGCACGGCCTTCAGAGATTTGTAACTCGTGTCGTCGCCGTCGAACGACAGATCATCGCAAAATACAATGAAGCGCAGCGGTGCCGCGGCTTTGAGAATGCTGAGGCACGCGGGCATCGAGCCGATGTCCTCGCGATGGATCTCGATCAGCTTTACGCCCGGGGTCTGGCCATGCACCGCCTTGACCAGGCTCGACTTGCCCATGCCGCGCGCGCCCCACAAAAGCGCGTTGTTGGCGGGCAGTCCGCGCGCGAAGCGGGCCGTGTTGTCGGCCAAGTCCCGGGTTGCAGCGTCGATGCCTTTCAGGAGGCGAACGGGCAGCCGGTTGACCTGCCCGACTGGATGAAAACCAGCCGGTGCCGTCTGCCAGACGAAAGCCGACGCGCGCGTGAAGTCGGGGGCGGTCGGCGGCACGGGGGCCAGCCGTTCCAGGGCTTCGCTGATGCGAACCCAAATTTGAAAAATCGACGCAGATTTGACCATGGACCGCTCGGGCATTTGTTGGCAAAGCAGCCCATATCGTCTTGGCCGACCCATGAACAGGGCTTTCGCGGCCTAAACGCCGCTTTGCATGCATCTGACTTAGGGTTGCAAAGCCCAAGCCCGGCATTATAGTCGCGGCGCATTCCACAAAAGCGCGGCTTGCGGGAGACGATCCCGGCGGGCACGCGCTCGATCGCCTTTTACCCGCTCTCGCTTCGAAGTCAGAGGACCTTGACCCCGCATGTTTATATCACCGGCCTACGCCCAGTCGGGTGCTCCTGGCGCCGACATGAGCTTCATGTTCGTCATGCTGGCCTTCATGGCGATTTTTTACTTTTTGGTGCTGCGCCCGCAGCAGAGCCGTGCCGACGCGCACAAGGAACTGGTCAACAAGGTGCGCCGCGGCGACACGGTGGTGACGGCTGGCGGATTCGTCGGCAAGGTCGCGCGCGTTCAGGAAAACTCCGACGAAGTCGAGGTCGAGCTGTCCGACACTTTGAAAGTGCGCGTGCTCAAGTCGACCCTGATGGATGTGCGCTCGAAGGGCGAGCCCGTCAAGGAAGCCGCCAACAGCAACACCACGCGCTGACAGCGCCGATCCTCAGGAGCGAGCGGCCAACAGCGCTGCCGCTCACGTTCAACACTAGAACAGGCCTACCCAATTCATGTTATATTTCGAGCGCTGGAAGATCATCGCGATCATAGGCACCTGTTTGCTGGGGCTGCTGATCGCGCTGCCCAACTTTTTTTCCAAGGAACAGGTGGCTGGCTGGCCGGACTTTCTGCCGAAACGTCAAATGCCTTTGGGGCTCGACCTGCAGGGCGGCGCGCACTTGCTCTACGCCATGGATACGGACGAACTGCGGAAAGACTGGCTGCTGGGCCTCAAGGATGATGCCCGCAAGAGCTTGCGCGACGCCAAGATCGGCTTTTCGGCGATCGGTGTTCAGGGCGATGCCGTCCAGGTGCGCCTCGTCAAACCCGAAGACGGCGACGAAGCGCTGAGGCAACTCAAAAAACTCGTCCAGCCGATCGGCAATGCCATTCTGGGCAGCAGCGGATTCAACATTGAAGTAGCGGCAGGAACAGAGGCCGGCACGTTCACGCTGAAGCCGACAGAATTTGGCCTGCAGGAGCGGGTGCAGAGCGCTATCGGCTCGTCAATCGAGACCATCAACCGGCGCATCAACGGCCTGGGCACGTCGGAATCGACCGTCGTGCAGCAGGGCCGCGACCGTGTCCTCATTCAATACCCTGGCTTGACCGACATTGAAAAACTGAAGAAGCTCGTGGGTGAAACCGCCAAGCTGACGTTCCATGAAGTCCACCCCTCCATCAAACCGGCGGAGGCCAAGGAAACCCGCCTGCCGCTCGGCTACAAAATCTTGCCGAGCCTCGATCGCGGAGAGCAAGAGCGCGAATATCTCGTCAACGAGTCGGTCATCGTTGCCGGCGACGACCTCGTCGACGCGCAACAGAGCTTCGACCAGCAGACCAACGCGCCCGTTATTTCATTCAGGTTCAATCAGTCGGGCGCTTTGAAGTTCGGCGATTTCTCAAGCAAGCATGTGGGCGAGCCATTCGCCGCCGTTCTCGACGGAAAAGTCGTGACTGCGCCGACGATTATTACGCCCATCCGCGACGGCACCGGGCAAATCACCGGCAACTTCACTGTCGAAAGCGCCAACGACCTCGCCATCAAATTGCGCTCGGGTTCGTTGCCAGCCAAGCTGACCATCAAAGAAGAGCGTTCGGTCGGCCCCTCGTTGGGTGCCGACAGCATTGCGTCGGGCAAGACGGCTGGCATTGTTGGATTGCTCGCCACTGCCATACTCACAGTGCTCGCCTACGGAACCTTCGGCGTCTACGCGGTTATCGGCCTCATCGTCCACGGCATCATGGTTGCCGCTCTGATGACGCTGGTTGGAACCACGCTGACGCTACCTGGCATTGCCGGCTTCGTGCTGACGATTGCGATGGCCGTTGACGCCAA
>JANNUW010000300.1:0-3037 GCA_031414095.1 Hyphomicrobium sp.
TGCCGGAGGGCATTCCAAAATCCTTCATCTGGCGGCGCGTGCGCCACCCCGTCATCAAAGGCGAGGGGCCCGAGCGCATCGAACCCGAGTGGTGGCGCTGGCTCAACGCCAAGTCACCCGAACTTCAGGGCGTCGCCAACGCCATCCCGCCCGCGCGCGACTACTACCACCTCGAGAGCGACACGGGCGCCCGCTTCTGGCTGTTCCGCGACGGCTCATATCAAAACCGCGAGGACGCCCGGCCGCCCGCGCCGCGCTGGTTCGTGCATGGCCTGTTTGCTTAACAGTACCGGTTTGCCAAAAGAGTTTCCGGCGATGCGTTACGCTGAACTGCAAGTCACCAGCAATTTTTCCTTCCTGCGCGGCGCCAGCCACGCCGAAGAACTGGTCGCGCAGGCGCAGGCCTTGGGCTTAGATGCCATCGCCGTCGCCGACCGCAATACGCTGGCGGGCATCGTGCGCGCGCACGTGGCGGCCAAGGAAGCTGGTCTTCGCCTCATACCCGGTGCCCGCCTCGATCTCACCGACGCACCAAGCCTGTTGTGCTTTCCAACCAACCGCGCCGCCTATGGCCGTCTCTGCCGGATGTTGTCTCTAGGCCAACGCCGCGCCATCAAAGGCCAATGCACACTCCACCTTGCAGACGTGGCGGCCCACTCCGAAGGCCAAATCTTCATCGCCATCGTGGCGGACGAAGCCGCCACGCCATTCCCGGGTTTTGAACGCGACCTCAGGCGCATAAAATCGGCACTGCAAGGCACCCGCGTCTACCTCGCCGCCTGTTACCTCTATCGCGGCGACGACAGGGCCCGCATCGCCGCGCTCGACGCGCTCGCCAAAAGCTGCGCCACGCCGCTCGTCGCCACCAACGACATTCTCTATCACGTCCCTCAACGCCGTCCGTTGCAGGACGTTCTAACCTGCGTCCGGCTGCACACGACCATCGCCAACGCCGGCCTGCAACTTCACGCCAATGCCGAGCGCCATCTGAAACATGCCGCTGAAATGGCGCGTCTCTTTACCGGCTTTGAACACGCCATCGAACGTACGATGGAAATCGCCGATGCCTGCCGCTTTTCACTGAGCGAACTCGTCTATGAATACCCAGACGAGCCCGTTCCCGCCGGCAAAACGGCGCAGGACCATTTGCAGGAACTTACCTTCGAAGGCGCCCGGCATCGCTTTCCCGACGGCGTGCCGCCAAGCGTCATGGCCACCCTGCAACGCGAACTCGCCTTGATCGAAACACTCGACTACGCGCGCTATTTTCTCACCGTTCACGACATCGTGACGTTCGCGAGATCGCGCGGAATTTTGTGCCAGGGCCGCGGCTCGGCCGCCAACTCGTGCGTCTGCTATGTGCTCGCCATCACCGCCGTCAATCCGACCGAAGTCGACCTCCTGTTCGAACGCTTCGTCTCGAGCGCGCGCAAGGAACCCCCCGATATCGACGTCGATTTCGAACACGACCGGCGCGAAGAAGTCATCCAATACATCTATGCCCGCTATGGCCGCGACCGCGCCGGCCTCGCCGCTACCGTCATCTCCTACCGGGCGCGCTCGGCCGTGCGCGATGTCGGCAAAGCCATGGGGCTGTCGGAAGATACCGTCTCGGCGCTGGCCGGCATGGTGTGGGGCACGCGCTCGGGCGATGTATTGCCTGAGAAACATGTCACCGAGGCGGGCCTCGATCCCGCCGATCCTCTGCTCGCCACGGTACTGGAATTGAGCAACGAACTGACCGGCTTTCCGCGTCACCTATCGCAGCACGTCGGCGGCTTTATCCTAACGCGCGGGCCATTAACTGAAGTCGTGCCGATCGGAAACGGCGCCATGGCCGATCGCACCTTCATCGAGTGGGACAAGGACGATATCGCAGCGCTCGGACTTCTCAAGATCGACGTTCTCGCGCTCGGCATGCTGTCTTGCATCCGCCGCGCCTTTGCTTTGCTCGAAGCGCACCACGACCGGCCCATGACCTTGGCTGCGGTGCCCCGCGAAGACGCTGCCACCTACGACATGCTGTGCCGCGCCGATTCTATCGGCGTGTTCCAGGTCGAAAGCCGCGCGCAGATGAATATGTTGCCGCGCCTCAAGCCGCGCACCTTCTACGACCTCGTCATTGAAGTCGCGATCGTGCGCCCCGGGCCGATCCAGGGCGACATGGTGCACCCGTATCTGCGCCGCCGTTCAGGTGCTGAACCAGAAGTATATCCCTCGCCGTCCCCCGAACACGGACCGGCAGATGAACTTAAAAACATTCTCGGCAAAACCAAAGGTGTGCCGCTGTTCCAAGAGCAAGCCATGCGGATTGCCATGGTTGCTGCACGGTTTTCAGATGAAGACGTCAACGAACTGCGCAAAGCCATGGCCACCTTCCGCCGCCGCGGCACCATCGGCTTGTTACAAGATAGAATGATCGATGCCATGGTCGCGCGCGGCTACGCTCCTGAATTTGCGGCACGCTGTTTCAACCAGATCAAAGGCTTTGGCGAATACGGTTTTCCCGAAAGTCACGCGGCGAGTTTCGCCCACCTTGTCTATGTGTCGTCCTGGCTCAAATGCCATTACCCGGCAGCGTTCGCGTGCGCACTTCTCAACTCTCAACCGATGGGCTTTTATGCGCCAGCACAAATCGTGCGCTGCGCCCGCGATCATGACGTCGAAGTGCGCGCAGCCGATGTCAACTTGAGCGATTGGGATTCAACTCTCGAAAATACGCGCATCGACAGCCGTCCGGCTCTGCGTCTTGGCCTGCGCCAGATCGATGGATTGCAGGAAATGGAAATAGACAAGCTTATTACATCCCGCAAATCGGCGTGCGAGACCGCAACCAACCCCTTCCGCACACTGCACGACCTGTGGATGCGCGCCGGCGCCAAGCTATCGACGTTGGAGCGGCTCGCCAGCGCCGACGCCTTCCGGTCGAGCGGTCTCGAGCGGCGGCACGCGCCGTGGGAGGTGAAGGCGCAATCCCATGCGCCGCCCCTGCCGCAGGTGTCATGGAGCCACCGCCGCGCGACCGGCCGTGAACAGG
>JANNUW010000301.1:0-11941 GCA_031414095.1 Hyphomicrobium sp.
CTTCCAGCACCTGTCAGGGCGCAACACACAGGGACGCGCGCGAATGAATTATCAGGCCTATGAGTTCGCTCATGCCATGCTCTCGCCGATGCGTCTCGGCGCAGAAGCGCTGAAATACAGCCTGAATTCGCCGTTTAACCCGTTCGCATCGACGCCGTTCGGGCGCACGATGTCGGCTGCTTGCGAGCTTTTCGAGAATGTGACGCGCCGTTACGGTAAGCCTGCGTTTGGCATAACCGAGGTGCCGGTCGGCGGCCGAGCTGTTCGCATCAGCGAAGAAATCTCACTCCGGAAGCCGTTCTGCAACCTTATCCATTTCAAACGTGACCTATCAGACACAGGTCCCCGGAACGACCCTAAGGTGCTGATCGTCGCTCCCATGTCCGGGCATTACGCCACGCTTTTGCGCGGTACAGTACGCTCGATGATCGAGGAGCACGACGTCTACGTCACCGACTGGACTGACGCCCGCGAAGTCCCGATCACCGAGGGCCGCTTTGATCTCGACGACTTCATCGATTACCTGATCGCGTTCGTGCATCACCTCGGACCGAACACGCATGTCATTGCCGTGTGTCAGCCCGCTGTGCCAGCCCTTGCCGCGACGGCTATCATGGCTGCGCGCAAAGACCCTATCCAGCCCTCATCGCTGACGCTGATGGGCGGTCCTATCGACACGCGCCGCAACCCGACCGCGGTGAATAAACTGGCGCAGAGCAAACCGCTGTCATGGTTCGAGGCCAATGTGCTGGCGTCAGTCCCCTTCCCCCATGCCGGCGCAATGCGTCCGGTTTATCCAGGCTTCATGCAGCTCACCGGCTTCATGACCATGAATCTTGAGCGCCACGTCAACGCCCACAACGACCTGTTCAACAACCTCGTCAAAGGCGATTGCGACAGCGTCAAGCAGCACCAGGATTTCTACGACGAGTATCTGGCCGTTATGGATCTGACGGCGGAATTTTATCTGCAGACCGTCAAAACCGTATTCCAGGACCATGATTTGCCCGATGGGCGGATGATGCACCGGGGTGAGCGGGTCGATTGCAGCGCGATCACCAAGACCGCGGTCATCACCATCGAGGGCGAGCGTGACGACATCTGCGGCATTGGCCAGACTCAGGCGGCCCACGATCTGTGCGTAAATGTGCCGGCCGACGAGCACTTCTATTACATGCAGCCGGGCGTCGGCCATTACGGCGTCTTCAATGGGACGCGCTGGCGTACCGAGATCCAGCCGCGTGTTCGCCAGATGATCCGCTCGGTCGAGCAGCGTCGCGCCGGGCTTGGTCCCAAAACCATCTCAGCCCCAGTGGACGGGACAGGATCGGCAAAGCCAGCCGCCAAGGATTGGACCGTCATCAACGGTTCAAAGCAGGCCCCGGCTGCCGAATAAGCACTGGCACTTACAAATCGAAGACGGCGCAATGGGATCGGTGTGCGGCATCTGCCATCGTGGCGCCGCTAGCGCTTGAACCGGCCGCAAATCAAAGATAAGAGGGCGTTCCTGTTGGGGCGTCGCCAAGTGGTAAGGCAACGGATTTTGATTCCGTCATGCGGAGGTTCGAACCCTCCCGCCCCAGCCAACGGACATTCTTATTCAAGCCGTAGATCGATGCTGCCTTCGACGTCGTCGGGCCCGCGAGCTCCGTGGCGCAAGCGATGAAACTCCTCGAGGCGGTCGGCTGTGACGTTGCCGTGGTCGATGTTAATTTGGGGCGAGAGACTTCAGGGCCCATCGCTCAGCTTTTGCGGTTGCGGTCCGTGCCATTCATCGCGTTATCGGGCTATTCCTGCGATCAGCATCCGCCCGAATTTTCCGGAGCGACCACGCTGACAAAGCCGGTTCACCACCTTACGCTAATCAGCGCACTGCGGAAATGCCTGCGCTAAAGGCGGCAAGCGTGGCACGCGCAAAGTTGCGGACGCCTATTTGGCGGCTATCTTCATAAAATTCTGATAGATCATCCGGGCATTGTCTTTGAGTTCAGGCATGGCGCCGGCCACGCGTCCCAGAACGTGCGCGACGCCATCGGCGCCGTGAAGCTGTTCCACAAGCGCGCGAGCAGACTCGTAATCAATCCATTCCTTGACGAGCGTGTCTGTCGCCTCGGCATGATATTGAATGCCAAAGGCGGACGAGCCAATGCTGAACGCGCCATTGAGGCAATCAACGCTTGATGCCAGACGCACACCGCCGGCCGGCATCCGTGTCACCTCGCAGGCGTGGAAGTTGATGGCGCGCTTTGAGTGAGCAAAGCCGTGCATCAGCGGATGTTCCTGGCCGCTGTCCGTCAAATTAATTTCGGAAAGATCGGCTTCCGGTTTTTTGGCCCGGGCCACTTCCCCGCCCAACGCGTCAGCCAGCAGCTGATGCCCTAAACAGATCCCAAGCATCGGCCGGTCGGATGTGGTGACCCACTGCCGGATGGCTTCCTTTTGTGCAACGAGCCACGGATGAGCCTCCGTCTCCCAAACATCCATGGGACCACCCAGAACGATGAGTGCGTCAAACGGTTCTAGGTTTGGGATGCTATGACCCTTATCGAATTCCACGATTGCCGGATCGATTCCATCGTCGTTGAGGAATTCGCCAAAACTCTCGAGAGGGCAATAGGAGACCTGTTGGAACACGAGCACTCTTGGCGGTCTCATCTCGTTTACTCTCTAATCTAACATGGCCCGATAATCCGAAAGGCGCGCGCCGGGCAAACCTATGGTGACGGCTCCAATCAAGGCCTCGCCGCATCTGTATCCCATCGCCAATCCTGGATGGCCCGGCTGTCCGAGATTGGACAGAGCACCTTCCAGGACTTCCGACCGATCGGCGAGGCCCGGCATTCCCATCGATTGCAAACGAATGCCGAATTGATCCGACCAAAATGTCGGAATGGGATTGAAGGGGTCGGTGGCGGGTACACGGCCGATCAGCAGCGTTGCCGCGAGACTTCCAGCCGCGCGCTTGGCGGTCAACCCAGGTATAGCCCAGTGTTCGATGCGGCGCGGTGTGCTGCCATAACGCGGTGTTGGGAACCGGGCCACGTCGCCAGCGGCCACCACTTCAGCACGGCCCGCGGCACGCATGTTGTTGTCGGTCAGAACGCCGTCTGTCAGATCGAGACCATTGCCGTCGAGCCATGCGGTATTGCAGGTCGAGCCAATCGCTTCGATGAGAACGTCGGCCTGTAATTCGCTACCGTCGTCAAGCGCTACGGACCTCAGGCGCCCGTCGCCCGCGACATCGCAGGCAAGACCCGATACGGCTGTGCCGAGCCGGAAACGAACGCCGTTGACCTCATGATAGGCTTGTAGGGCATGCGCCAGCTCCGGTCCGATCGATTGCAACATCGGCGCCGCCAAGGGCTCGACAATCGTCACCTTGCAGCCGCGCTTGGAGGCCGAAGCGGCGACTTCGCAACCGATAAACCCACCCCCGACAACAACGACGTGCGCTCCGGGCATCAGCGCAGACCCAAGACGCATGGCATCATCGATTGTGCGCACGACGTGGCGCTCTGCTTGGCCAGACGGAAAAGACAGCCGTCGCGGTGTTAGTCCCGTCGCAATACCGAGAGCGTCGTAGTCAAGCTGCCGCCCGTCGTAAAGCGTGACAACGCGGCGCTCGAGATCGGCAGCGACCGCCTGCACGCCCAGATACCACGTCACATCGGCAAGCGACGGCCTGATGCTGAACGTCAGCTTTGAAAGTTGACGGTCTGGGTCTTGCCCGTGTGCCGCCCCATCGAACAAAACGTCCTTTGACAGCGGCGGCCGGTTATACGGCATGTGCCGCTCGGCCCCGACGACGGTTAGCGGCCCCGCATAACCTGTCGCCCGCAACTGCTCCGCCAACCTCAGGCCCGCCAGCGACGCCCCGATAATCAGTGCTCCGCCTGCCACCGTCAGCCCTCGATCACAATTACTCCGTCAACTCCATAGGGCGCTTGTCGTGGTTGCGCAATAACGCAGGCTGCTTTAACTGCGCTCAGTGCCAGCGGACAATTTTCAATCAACTGATCGCTGCAGTTCTTTGCATGTGCGGGTTTGCCCAAACTTTGTGAGGCTCTCGCCCTGTCTCATTGGCTTCAAGCCAAACAGGTAGCCCGCAATGAAACAGTTGTAGCCAGCTTTGAAAAGCGTCTTGTCTTGCTCAGAACCAAAGCGTATCCGCGACAGCGCATCTTGCAGCCGCAAACGTGATGTCGTCAGCAGTGCTTTGGTAGACTCGTCATCAAGAGGGTCATTGTTCAGTTCAACAATGACCTCACAGACATCAGAGCGCAAATAATCGGTCAGACGGGTCTGGCCGGAAGCCGTGCCCAGCAAAACCTCTTGAGCGCGCATGATTTCGTCGGCCGCAATAGCAAAAGACTGATCGCCTGGAACTGGCATGCGGGCTATGTTCCGGACGCGTTCCTGGTAGGTCTTAACTGCATCGAGAGGGAGCGTGATCCCGTGAACCATCGTCGTGGCGAAATTGACAATGTCACACCCCCGGATATTGTCGAAGGCCCAAACGGAAGCGTTGGCACCAAAAGAAATAACCAGTACCGCCGCGCCCATAGCAGTTCTAAGCTTTGCTGGCACGCAGGCTACCTTTCCTCATCATCGTTCGACAGCTACGGTTTGAATAGGCGTCTCACCTCTTCGAGGTCATTGCCGCTCAGCGAACGAGTTCCGCCCACATCGAACAATTCGGCCCGATATACGCCGACCATCGCTTGTATTCGCGCGCATTGGTCGTCTGTGAATTCGCTCATGCACGAGTCATCCGAATAGTTCATGTAATTTGAAACCGCAGACGGATTGGTCTCATTCGGGCAAGACGTGCGCCCAACTGGGCAGCCAACGGACTCGCTAGCTTCGTAAGGCGTGTCGGAGACTTCATCGCCCGGTTCAGCACAACCGCCTTGGAAGGTGTGGTAGAGCCCAAGCCAGTGCCCAACCTCGTGTACCGCCGTCATGCCAAGATTGAAAGGTCTGCCCTCCGTGCCGGGAAGTGAAGAATTGAGCACGACGACTCCATCCATCTCAGGGCGTGCTCCCAAGTCCCAAGGGAACGTTGCCCAACCGAGCAACCGGTTTCTTGGCTTCAGGAGATAGATGTTCAGCGTTGTCAAGGTGTCCTTGCCCAGGGCTTCCTTCATTTTCCTCTCAGCGGCACCGCTATGCCCAACATGGTACCAATCGGCATTATCGTGGCGCTTGACGTCCAACAAGTTGAAATGAACCAGAGCTGGCAAAAAGACTGTATTGAGCAGTGTCATCTGCTGGTTGATTTGATCGTCTGCTACCTTTCCCTCTTCACCCTTCTGTATTACGTGGATATGGACCGGGACGTTTAAGTCTTGCTGCAATCCAAGACTGCGGAAAGCTTGCCTCGCACTTTCGGTCTCGCGCAATTCATAAAGACTTGGTGGCGGTGTTGCACACCTGCGGCCGTTGCTGATGATCTCTTCACGATCTTGATCTTCATCGCTCCGGCTGGCTGCAGGGATATCCTGGGCATTTGCGATACCGCATTTATGAATTAATCCGCAGGCGCAAACGCCGGCGCTGAGAGCTACAAAATCCCGGCGGTTCATGATTGTCTCCCCTAAAATGTGTCCTCAAAAAAAGTGCGTCTGTAGCTTGCGTGTCAACTTTCAGTTTCTCCCGCGAGCAATCCGTGCGTTGCAAAGTGGACGGTCCTGTAGGTTGCGAGTGTGCCTTTCTCGTTCAATGATTTAACGGCGCTTTCGGTCGCTCGCGAGCCGAGATTGACGTCACGCTCATCGGCCGACAGTTCGGCTGCAACCGCACACAGTTCGTCGGCCATTACCTTATCTTTTGGTTTTTCATGTTTTTTGATCGACGCGTGGCCAGCGAGTTGCTTCGAGTTTTGGATATAAATGCATGACTGTGCGCTCGTATTCGTAACGCGAGAGCGCAATTTTTTCTGTCCAATGCGGCAATGGCAAGGCTGTGGCTTCGCCGATATCGAGGCCCTTGTCGAAGGCTGTCTTGATTTGACCCTCGACGGCTTCAAGCCAATCGCGCGTTTGCCGGATGCCACGATCGCCCGGCTCGGCGGGGCCATGGCCTGGGATCAGAAGTTCGTGTGGAATACCACCAAGTGATGCGAGAGTAATGCGCCAGCGCTCGATGTCAGCGTGCGGCGTCGTCGGTGCCCGATCTAAAAACACGAGATCACCGCCAAACAAGAAGCCAGACGTCTCGTCGAAAATCACCAGATCGGACGCGGTGTGTCCGCGCAACAAAAGCGGGCGCAGACGGCGATTGCCGAAATCTTCAGGTTCGCTCGTGACCACATGCTGCGGCAGAACAAGTTCAGTGCCACGCATCCAGTCGCCCGCGGTTTTGTACATTGCGTCGGCAAATGCATTGCCGAGCGATTTGAGTCCGTCAATAACGCCTTGCGGGGCGGCAATCGTTTTGGGGTCAAATGCCTGATTTCCAAAGACGTGGTCAGGATGGAAGTGCGTGAGGTAGACGCGCACGACATCCTTGCCGGTCAGTTTCTTGGCCAACTGATGCAGCGCTTGTCCATATCGCAGCGAGGGTCCGGTATCGATGATGACGGCGCCAACAGTGGTATCGAGGACGGAGACATTTGCGATAGCCCCACCATTGCCGAGTGAAATAGCTTCGGGCGCACCACGCAGCACCCAAACGCCGTCAGACAGTTTGTCCGGCTTTAAACTATAGGCGAGCGGAGCGGCGTTTGCGCTATCGATCCGCAACCATGGCAGCAGCGCTGCACCAGCCAGCGTCGCAACCGCTTCCCGCCGCGTGAATGCAAAGCTGGACGGAACGATCACGGGGCTGGTCACTGCCGCGCGCCTTGGACCGCTGTCAGCGCGCTCTGGCTGGTTGGGACAGGCAGAACCGATTTGTAGATGGTCCCGTTGTTGTCACGGCCCTCGAACAGAATACTGGCGTCCGATGCTGGTAAGCGCATGAGAAGGGTCACAGTTGGATCTTCCGATACGGGTTCGAAGAACTCAAGGCCGGCCAGTGGCTCGCCGTTCGCACTGCGCATTTCCATTTTTTCAATAAAGAAGGCGGGCGTATTATCTTTGCCGAGCCCGGTATCCATCGGGTGGCGCACACGCAAGCGCACGCGCGCCGTTCCATCCAAATCGCGCCAGACCTTGCCCTGAGCTTGGCCAAGGGTAACCGACCAGTCGGCTTCATTGCGCGCCATGGCCGATGCCGAACATCCGCCGCCAGAAGCATCGAGATAAACGCCGCCAACGTGCCATGTACCGTCTGTCGTCATCGCAGCAGCGCGCACCGGCGTCGCCTGTTCAACTTTCATGCGGAACGAGATGTAGGGCTGTGCCTTGCCTGTGTTCAGCGTCAGGACGTGCTGGATCGGGTTGAGGTCTGCCAGCACGATCAGCTTCACGACATCGGGAATTGCACGCGCGTCAGCCGTAATCGGTACTTGCGCCTGGTTTTCTACAATTGAAGGGACGATAACCTTCACCCGGTCATCGAAAACGATAGGTGCGTCACCAAACGAGCGTTTGACAATATCGGACCATACGACGGAATGAAGGGGATCAGCCGGTGGCTCGGCAAGCGCGCGATTGGCACTGGCTACAGCAAGCATGGTACATAACGCTAAAAACAGCGGTGCTTTGAGGTTGTTTGGATGCCGTGAGAGGAGGGAAGAACCGGACCCATGTTCGCTATCGCCGCGTTCGATCATGCCCAGCTCGCTCATGCGCTGCCTCCGGTTAAGGTGCCGGCAGCGCGATAAAAGTGACGCCGTGGGCCCCAAAGACGCGTTCCAATTCTCCAGTCACCTTTTTTCGGTCAAGACCGGCCTGCAAAGCATAACACAAATCCCGGCTATTGTCTTTCCATGCAATACCGTTCACGCAGTCTGAGCGCACTATACCCGTCATGTCCGGCTCCGCGATTGACACGCGGTCGCCTTTTCGAGGGTCGGGCGTGCTAATAACTGACGTCGGCCGCGGGGTCTAAACTCTAGTGACGCTCAGTTCGTGGCGCTGGCGGGCACAGATCAAGCGCAATCTTCGGACCTATTTTGCGCCGGGAGGTGCCAAGACGTGCACGCGATCGATCCAGACGGGCCTTTATTCAGGGGGCGTTGCTTTGCGCCCGTCTGCCGAGCACCCGGCTCGTGCCAAATTAGGCGAGACTGAGCACAAATGAGACGCAAGCCATGCACCAGCTATCTGATGCTCGCTCTGGTCACTGCCGCCATCTCAGTGTTCGTATCGCCATTGTCCGGGGTCGCTGCCGACGATCCGGAATTTGATATCGCAACGGGCTATCGCATTGCTCGCTATCGGTCTCCGGTCGAACCCAACGTTCCAGGCGGCAAGCGGGTATTAATCGAAGAAGTCGATGAGCTCATCGCGAACGGCGTCGTCCTCGTTGACGTTCTGCCGTCGGACGGCGCAGGGCTCGACCCCACAACGGGCGAATGGCAAATGGCCAAACCGCACGAAAACATTCCCGGTTCAATATGGTTGCCAGACGTCGGGAAAGGCCGCATCGACCCCGAGATCGCCACCTATTTCAAAAGCAACTTGGCGCGCTTGACGGGCGGTGATCGTGCACGCGCCCTGCTGATCTATTGCCAGTCCGACTGCTGGATGGGGTGGAACGCCGTTAAACGGGCGAGTTCTTACGGCTACTCATCAATTTACTGGTATGCCGATGGGATCGATGGTTGGCGCGACTTCGAGCGGCCGTTCGCCAAGGCTGAACCTGTGCCTGTCGTGGTCACTGGCGCCACGCGCGCAAACGAAGCCCCCTGACCCACTTCGGATCTGTCGTCAATCCGCGCGTTGTGCGGGCCTATTGTGTCTGGTTTCGAGCCGGTGAAATCGCAGCACCCCCGCAACCATTGAGCTTCTTCAGCTTCAGTCACATTTATCGTAGAACATTTTGGCAAACCGGCTAGCAGATGAATAAATTCATCTGCCCGCGGAAGACCGACGTTAACATCCGTTCACACCTCAACGCAGACAGCGGCCATGGCGCCCGGCGCTGCCCGTTAGCCAAATTTTACGGTTGCTCGTATCTAATGCGCGGCATCACTTTGGCCGGCTGCAGGAAGTCTCCGTCACATGACGACGCAAACGCAGAAGCAGTCCGACGGGCGGGCGCTCGAAGGCACGCTGCTTGGCATAGACGGATCGAGCTGGGTCAGCTGGGCATCGTACTACGTGGGTTTCGTGCTGGCGGCCGGTCGCGAGACGAGTGCAACGCTGTCACGCTTTGGCTGGCAGGCGGCCGTACTGACCGGCGCCATCGCCGCGTTCTTCATCGCCATAATTTTCATTCAGCGGCACATGAAGTTTTCAATCCTCGCCAACACCTACGGCACGCCAAACCACCTCGTCAGTGACGGTGTGTTCGCCGTCTCCCGCAACCCGATTTACGTTGCGTTTTTCATGCCATTGGCTTCGCTGGCGGTTCTCGCGCCCGCTGCCGCACTCGCCGCGTTGGCCCTTTACATCGCCGGCATGAACCATTTCGTCATCGCTCGCGAAGAGCGAGTCCTGGAAGAGAATTTCGGCGACGAATATCGCGCGTACAAAAGCCGCGTTCGGCGCTGGCTGTAGCCGGGTGGCGGCGCTTCCAGATCACGGCACCGGCGGGTGCTCTTCGACCCACGCAGCAAAATCGACATCGAGTAGACCTGCCAAATCGCGGCCCTCGGGCCCGATTTCGATCCACGCCTGACGGCAACTCGTGAGCCGCATCTTACGGCATTGCGTGGTCCGCCGGCTCGTGGGGTCAACTTCGACGCACGCGAATGCTTTTTCCCATGCGTCCGTCACTTTCAAGGCCTCAGCCTGGAACACGGCGGCATCTTCGCCCGTGTAAGCTCCCACCAAACCAGATGCTTTGGCCGTGACTTTGCCGCCCGGGCAGGTTTTGGCAGCAGCCGTCGCCTGGCCGAAACGGGCGCCAGCCTCGGCCGCGGTCACATCGGCGGCTTGGGCCATCGTCCCACTGCAGAAAATCCCGCAGATGAGTACCGCGAGGCGGGGAAGCTTACAAAAGCGATTTGGCAACGGCGTCACTCCCACTCAATGGTGCCCGGCGGTTTGGACGTGACATCGTAGACGACGCGATTGATGCCGCGCACTTCGTTGATGATGCGCGTTGCTGCGCGGCCGAGGAAGTTCATGTCAAAGGCGTAGAAATCGGCGGTCATGCCGTCGACGGACGTGACCGCGCGCAATGCCAGCACGTGGTCGTAGGTACGGCCATCGCCCATGACGCCGACGGTGCGCACCGGCAGCAGCACCGCGAAGGCCTGCCAGATCTTATCGTATAGCCCGGCCTTGCGGATCTCATCGAGATAGATCGCGTCTGCTTTGCGCAAGATAACGAGCTTTTCCGGCGTGATGTCGCCAGGAATTCGTATCGCCAATCCTGGGCCCGGGAAAGGATGCCGGCCAACGAACGCGTCCGTGAGACCGAGCTCGCGGCCGAGGGCCCTCACTTCGTCTTTAAAGAGTTCGCGCAGCGGCTCCACGAGCTTCATGTTCATGCGCTCGGGCAACCCGCCCACGTTGTGATGCGACTTGATCGTAACCGATGGGCCGCCAGTGAACGACACGCTTTCGATGACGTCGGGATAGAGCGTTCCTTGCGCCAAAAATTCCGCGCCGCCAACTTTCAGCGCTTCCGCCTCGAAGACATCGATAAAATTCTTACCGATGATTTTGCGCTTGGTCTCGGGATCGCTGACGCCGGCCAGTGCATCTAAAAACTTCGTCGACGCGTCCGCATGGACGAGCGGGATGTTATAATGATCGCGAAAAAGGCCGACGACCTGATCGGCCTCGTTGGCGCGCATCAAGCCGTGATCGACGAACACGCACGTCAATTGATCACCGATGGCTTCGTGAATAAGGACGGCCGCAACAGTGCTGTCGACGCCGCCCGACAGGCCGCAGATGACACGGCCGCCGCCCACTTGAGTGCGAATCTTCGCGATCATCTCGCGTTTGTAGGCACTCATCGTCCAATCGGATTTGAGCCCGGCGATGCCATGCACAAAATTCGACAGGAGCTTTGCTCCGTCGGGAGTGTGGACGACTTCAGGATGGAATTGCACGGCATAAAAACGCCGCGCCTCATCGGCGACGGCCGCGAACGGCGCGTTCTCGCTTGTAGCGATGACGCTGAAACCGTCCGGCAGCCTCGTCACGCGGTCGCCGTGGCTCATCCAGACTTGATAGTCCAACTCTTTATCCCAAACATCCTTGAATAAGGGGCTTTGAGATTGCACGCGGACAGCGGCGCGGCCGAACTCGCGGTGATGGCCGCTTTCGACGACGCCTCCGAGCTGCGACGCCATGATCTGCTGACCATAACAAATGCCCAGCACGGGAACGCCAGCCGCAAAAATTGCCTGAGGTGCGCGTGGAGAATTCGCCTCAGTCACCGACGCAGGACCGCCCGAGAGAATAATCGCGGCAGGTTCCATTTTTGCGAGCGCAGTGGCGGCATTTTGAAACGGATGGATCTCGCAATAGACCCCCGCTTCGCGTACCCGGCGCGCAATCAACTGAGTAACCTGGCTGCCAAAATCAATAATGAGAACGGATTGGGTCATGCGCGCCTAAGAGACAGAGGTGAAAAGCGGCCGTGCCGAGTGGGCAGCGCCCGCGCTAAGCCGGATAGATCACTCTCTGGTTGCAGGGTCAAGCAACAGCGCATCTTGGCAGGAGTTGTCCCCATCGCTAGGTCGGGCAGAACGGTCCCAACGAGTCTCCGGCTTGCCCGAGCCTAGGGATTTAGGCGCCAAATCTCGAAGTTGAGGGCGCCCGCATAACTAACCCAGATAAGGTAAGGCACGAACAGGAGAGCTGCCGTGCGGTCGATCGGCAGCGCCAGCCAAATGAACGCGGCAATCGAAAGCCACAAAGCAACAATATTG